>CAYVUI010000044.1:0-32567 GCA_964454745.1 uncultured Pirellulales bacterium
TCATCGGCTAACACCTTCACTTTTCTTGAGCTTTTTTAGCGCTGTCATATTAATACAATACTTTTTCTGCCATTCATCGGACTCCTTTCGAAGTTCCTGGTTTGGCTTGTCCCGGACAAGAAAGCGGCCGAAAGACCTCATTTGACATATCTGAATGTGCGAATGCTCGATACGCCAGCCATCGGGATTGAACAGACATATAAAGAGCTCATCAAGATGGGCGATATGTTAAAAAATATGCTGGACGAGCTTCGTACCTACCTGACAAATAACGAACCCGATCGGGATCAGGCTGAAGAAATTTTCCAGATCGAAAATGATTTCGATGTTATCCAAAAAGAAATTGTCGAGTTTATCGGTGATATGATGGCCGGCAATATAACACACGAAATCATGCATGAAGCCACGGAACATCTGAGGATCGCGGATGAGCTGGAATCCATAAGTGATTATATACAGGGTCTGCTCAAGCTGCGGCTGAAAGCGGGGGATACCAAACAGATATTCAGCCAGGGGGGACTGGAGGACTTGCAGAATCTGCATGAAAAAGTCGTTCAGTACCTGGAGCTGATATGTGACGGAATAAACAACAAGAATTCGACGCCTGAATATTTCAGTGAGATGCAGACCAAGGGCCTGGCGATTACGGTTTTCATGAAAGAATGCCGTACCCGACATTTGGCTCGGGTCGGTAATACCGAGGTCACACCGTTGATGAGTTTGATTTATACCGACATGTTGACCGCTTACCGGCGCATTAAAGATCATGCTTTTAATATTGCAGAAGTGCTTGTGGGCGAAAAATAAAAACACCCACCAATCATCTTTCACAGGGGTGACGAATCACATAACTGTGTGGTGTACTGGCTGATCTACCGCAGCAAACATGCTTTTGAGACAGATTGATCGTTACATACCCAACGCTTGCGCACAAAAAAAGGGCTTCCCGAATGAGAAGCCCTTGAGAATGTTTGTTCATCTTGACCTTGTGGGCGTAATGGCTGATAAACCACCGCTATCCGCTTATTATTCCAGTACTTCGGACGGATCCTTGCCCTGTTCAATCGCGGTGATTTTGTTAACCCGACGCTGGTGCCTGCCGCCGGCGAAATCGGTCTCGAGCCAGATCTCCACGACACTTCGCAACGCATTGGAGCCCAACAGGTCGCCGGAGAGGCACAGCACGTTGGCATCGTTGTGCTGGCGTGAGATTCGGGCATTTAATTCATCGTAACACAAAGCGGCACGCACGCCGTCGACCTTATTGGCCGCGATGCTCATCCCGATGCCGGTTCCGCAGACGAGGATGGCCCGGTCCACATCTGCCTCGGCAACCGCCCTGGCAGCCCGAAAAGCGGCGTCCGGGTAATCGACAGGGGTTTCATCACTGCTGCCCATATCCACACACTCGTGATTGAGCTGGGCGATAATGGCTTTAACCTGTTCTACTGCTTTTACTCCACGATGATCGTTTGCCACAGCGATTTTCATTTTTTTATCCTGTCAAGATTTCTTTTTATTGCCTTTGCCATTCCGTCGGCACATTCGCGATACAAATCCAGACCTGCGCCGATCGGGTCGGGTATTCCATTTGCATCCAACAGCTCTGCCTTGCCCTGCGTCGAACCCGATATCTGTTCAATCGCACTGATATGCGACGGCGTCATCGCGAATATCATATCCGCCGATTCGATCATTTCGCCGGTTAGCTGGCGACTGCGGTGCCTGGAAGCATCTCTACCCAGCATTCTGCAAGCTTCTACTGCATTTTTGGAAGCAGGTTCACCTTCAGCGGCCGCTACGCCGGCAGATGCTACTTTATACCCTTTTTCGGAAAGTTCGTCAACTTTGCAATTCAATTTTTCACAAAGGGCGGCCTTGCAGATCTGCTCGGCCATGGGGCTTCGGCATGTATTGCCGGTACATACGAATAATATTTCTTTCACTGCCATATCCTCAATCTGTTTGCGTGAATACACGCCCTCGCGAAGTATTTCGATGCCGGTTTCTGCGGTCCGGACGACCGTACTGCTTTTTTGATATCGGCAGGGTCCACCGTCCAAAATCAAATCCACCTTGCCGTTAAGGTACCCGGCCGCGGCCTGAACTTCCGTTGCGGGAGGCTGACCTGCCGGATTGGCACTGGGCGCAAAAATCGGAAGGGAACATTCCCTTAGCAGCGCCCGGCCAGCGGGATGACTGACGCAGCGAATCCCCAGCGTGGGAGATTTGTACAATAAGTCAAAACTGCGGGGATCGACGAAATCCTTCTGCATTTGTACCTGCTGGGGCGAAAGCTCGAATACGATCGTTAACGGACCGGGCCAGCCGCGGCGGATCAGCCGGGCCGCGGGGGCACTGATATGGGGAATGTATTGTCCGGTTTTCTGCGGATCGTCAATGTGCAGGCTGTAATGCTTGGTCTTCTCGCGGCTTTTGACCTCGTCGAGCCTGTGGACCGCCTCGGGAATGGCGGCGCAAGCGATTCCGTAGACCGTCTCGGTAGGAAAGACTACCAGTTTGCCTTCTTCAAGGGCACGAGCGGCCTGCGTAATGGATTGTTCGCCCTGAGGCGATTTCACGTCCAGAATCGGGGTCTTCATTCGCTTTTTCTTATCAAGTTATCATCATATCGGGCCAGTTCGTCGGTAAATACCTGGCAGCCGGATGAATCATACAGGCAAAAGATGACCTTTTCAAGGGATGTCTCCCCGCGGAGGAATTCAATCACCGCCTGGATCATGATTGTTGCGCAGCGGTCCATGGGGAACCCGAATACACCCGTGCTGATCGCGGGAAAGGCAAGGGTTTTGAGTTTCATCTCGTCGGCAACTTTGAGACTGCTGATTGTCGCACTGGCGAGTTTCTGGTCCTCGTCACCTTCTCCCATTCTGGGTCCGACTGCATGAATGACTGCTTTTGCAGGCATTTTGCCTGCGGTTGTTGCCACCGCGGAACCTACGGATATGGGAGCTTTGCGGTCGCATTCCTGCTGGATTTCCGATCCGCCGCGTTTGTAGACCGCCCCGGCAACCCCTGAACCGAGGATTAACCGGGAATTGGCAGGATTTACGATGGCATCTACCTCAAGCAGTGTGATATCCCCCTTGACGAGTTCAAGAGTCCGTTTACCGATTTTTCTGTGCATTTTTCAGTCTCCCTGCTTATTTTCGGTCTATCTTACCACGATTTACTTGCAATTTCAGGATAAAGCCGTAAAATCCCGGTTTGATTGTAAGCTGATGCGGGGTGTAGCTCAGCTTGGCTAGAGCGCCTGGTTTGGGACCAGGAGGTCGTAGGTTCGAATCCTGTCACCCCGATTTTTTCTTCTTTGAAGAAAAAATAGAGCAGAAGATAGAAAGTCGAAAGTAGAATCAATTGCTTCTACTGCGGTCTACTCACTACTCTCTACTTTCAAAAGGAGGAACTATTTGGCTTTCGCATTTGAAAATCTCAACCTGCTTTGTCTTGTTTTAGTTCCTTAAGCTACTCTCAATTTCTGCCGAAATAATAAATTATGCCGTAATTTTTGTAACCGATTCTGTTTTACTTCGTACTATAAACAGGATGAATGAGATAGATAATACAATTGAAAAAGCTCCATATTACACGCTGGAGGGTATTACAGCTCGAATCAGGATCAATTCAGTTGGTTATTGGCGTGAATTACGGCTCTACATTTATCTTTTTATCATCGCCCTGTTTTGTGATACGCTAAGCACCGTAGATTTCATGGTCGATCTGGGTGTGGAGGCCGAATTTCACCTTGGCGTTCGCGTGGCTTCCATTA
The DNA here is from genome assembly GCA_964454745.1 of uncultured Pirellulales bacterium. GTDB lineage: Bacteria > Planctomycetota > Phycisphaerae > Sedimentisphaerales > Anaerohalosphaeraceae > CAYVUI01. The sequence goes on from CAYVUI010000044.1 coordinate 3,791, forward strand.
TTTTCGGTCCTTACATCGGCCCGTTTGTAGGTGCATTTGGCAAAGCTGCCGCATGCATATTTGTGACCATGTATTTCCGTAAATATGCCAAATGGGTTTATACTGTCGCAGCGGTCATTTATTTTTGGGCAGCCTGGTACAACATCTGGGGAATTACCTATTAAGGGCATCAGTGTTTTCGAAAGTAATGAATCAGCCACAAAAGCCCGGAAAGCAGCAGTGACAGCAGCAAACAAGTCGCCAGGGGGAAGTAAAAACTCCAGTTTTTTCCGCGAATGAAAATATCTCCGGGCAGTCGAAAACACCCCATCTTTTCAAGCAGAACCATTCCCAGCCCGAGCAGTATCAACAACGCACCCAGAATTATCAGCCAACGGCCCATCATCTTGTCTTTTCCTTTCGTAAACCCATCGCTCCTGCAAGCCAATCGATTAAAACTTGCAATACACTGCATTTAGCTTACAATAGGTCTTTGGTGATTGAAATCTTTTTTCGGAAGGATGCAATGTCTTGTGACAATTTGAAGATTACACGCGATTTCAAACTTCAGGCACCGGTGCTTTTGATGGGCCTTACCGGCTGGATGGACGGCGGAAATGTGTCATCCGCGACGATTAAATACCTTGTTGAAAAACTCGATGCCCATCCCTGTGCCCAGATTGATCCGAGGAGTTTTTATATCCTCAATATGCCCGGCACAATGGAATTGACCTCCCTGTTTCGGCCTGCCGCCCTGATTCGGGACGGTGAGCTCCTTTCTTACGACCCCCCGAGCAATCAATTTTACTGTGATCCGCAGCATAACCTGCTCCTTTTTCTCGGGACAGAGCCGCATCTGAACTGGAGTGATTTTATCGCGTGCATTTTTGAGGTCTGTAAATATTTCGGCGTGGAAATGGTCTATTTTATCGGTTCCGTTGCAGGCGTTGTTCCGCATACCCGCCAGCCGCGTATCTCCTGCGTTGTATCCAATGAGACATTGACGGACGACCTGGAGAAAAAAGGCTTTAAACTGGCCAATTATGAAGGTCCGTCCAGCCTGGTTACCCAAATGGTCTGGACCTGTGAAGAAAATGACCTCTCCATGGCGACACTCGTGACGGAAATCCCCGCCTATATCCAGGGACACAACCCCAAATCAATCGACGAAGTGACAAAACGGATTTCCGCCCTCTTGAACCTGAACATCAATCATGATGATCTCAAGCATGTCAGCGATGATTTTGAGAAGAAAGTGACCGAACTTGTCCAGAATCATCCGGAATTGTCTCATCATATCAATAAACTCGAACAGGATTATGATAACGAAGTTTTCGATAATGAGCTGGAGGATATGAAAAAATGGCTCCAGCAGCAGGGAATACGGGTAGATTAAGGCAAAAGAGGAGCAGGAATTTTTTATTGACGTACCTGCAAAATAATAAGATACTATGTGTTTGTATCAATTTAGGACATAAATGATATTTTTTAATCTGAAGTTAGCATAAGGAGTTTGAAATGCCGGCACCGAGACCCGCTCAAGGGGGCTCAGGCGGTATGACCGCTGCCCTGGTTACTTTTGTTGTGTTATTCATTATCGCGTCTGTCCTGGCCCTGGTTATGTATTTGCAGGTCGGAAAATTTCAGACCCGCTACGACAATCTCCAGCAGGAGATGGACGATCTGGCCAATCCAGGCCAGGCGGGGCGTCTTAGCCAACTGGTCGGTACCCCTCCAAGCAATCAAACGTACGTCGGTGTGCTGTTAGAATATGTTGATAAGCTCACCGGGCATATTACAGGCAATATCCCCGAAGATACGACCGCCGCGGTCAAGTTTAACGAGGCGATCCTCGGGATTAATGCGGCTGTGAAGGATCTCCAGGGATATATCGAGACCACTTACGGGCCGGAAAATGTCGATTTGCTGTATGTGATCGATTCACTGCGAAACCAGCTTGAAATTGCCAATGCGGACGCCCGGGCCGCGGAAGAAGCTCTTTACAGTCTCCAGCAGGATTTCGATCAGTACCGTGAAAACCTTGAAATCGAAAACCAGCAGTTGATCCAGGACAAAGAAAAATTCATGGAACTGGCGGATCAGATTCAACAGGATTACGAACAGCTCCGCGACCAGATGGACCAGGCTTCCGAGGAACAACTGGCTACGTTTACCCAGACGCGGAAACAGGCACAGGATGACCTGAAAGAAACCTCTCAAAAGCTCGAAGACACGCTGGCCAAGCTCGATAAAACCGAGCAGGACCTCAACGAAGCCATTCGCAAAATTGAAGGCATCAAACCGCGTCCAGACATTGAAGTCGAGGCGTTTCGCCCGGATGCTGAAATCGTAAATGTGGACTTGTCCTCGGGCGTGGTATTTTTGAACATTGGCTCTGACGACCATGTATACCGCGGCCTGACGTTCTCTATATACGATTCCAGTGTACCGATTCCGGAAGACGGCCAGGGCAAGGCGGAGATCGAGGTCTTCCGCGTGATGCCCAAGGCCTGTGCCGCACGAATCAACCGCTCCGAGACACGCAACCCGATTACGCGCAACGATATCGTGGCCAACCTGATCTGGGAAAGTGACGAATCGAATACGTTCGCGATCGCCGGCGAGTTTGATATCGACCGGGATGGCAAAGATGATCCGGATGGTCGGGAAAAGGTCATCCAGTTGATCGAACGCTGGGGCGGAACCATCTCGGAAACCGTGGACATCAATACCGATTTTGTTCTGCTGGGAACCATGCCCAAGAATATGTCTGAGCCGACCCTGATCCAGATCGAGAATGACCCGATGATCCAGCAGCGGTATGAACAGACCCAGGCCCAGCGGGAACACTACAACTCCATCATGGAGCAGGCTCGGAAACTTAACGTTCCGATCTTCAACCAGGAGCGTTTTTTCTACCTGATCGGTTATGAGTCACTGGCGTCCAAAAAATCACCGCTGTAATCGGAATGCTCGGGATACAAAAGTCAGGATTCTAAATAGAAATCGGGGCTGATCCCGATATCTACCGTGAATACCTCACCCGTGAATTCTGTAGAATCCGGGTTGTCAAACCCGGTTTTTCGTGCGGCAAAAGTGACGGTAAAAGCAGCCCGGATCGCAACCCCCTGGGCAGTGCCGGTATCGCAATCCAGCCCGGAGGGGATATCCACGGCCATAATCGGGGTATCCGATTCATTGAGCATTTTCACCAGATTTGCCGCATCGGGCCGCAAGGGGCCGGTAAGCCCGGTACCGAAGAGGGCATCTACGATTAAATCCGCGTCCTGCGTCCACTCCCGGATTTTAGGTTCCACATCATCCCCGGGCAGCATCTCAACTTCAAGACCGAGATTTTGGATGATCCGCAGGTTCATATCCGCATCGCCGCCGATCTTCTCACGCGGGGCACACAGGACGACCTGAACCGACACGCCGGCATTGGCCAGATGCCGGGCGATGACATAGCCGTCTCCGCCGTTGTTGCCGGAACCGCAAAAAATGCACACTGAGGCCTCCGATTCTGGCAGACCGGATAAAATAATCTGAGCGGCCCCCCTGCCGGCGTTTTCCATCAATACCACACCGGGAATCCCGGCCTTTTCGATTGCCCAGCGGTCAAACGCCCGCACCTGCTGACGGTTCATCTTTTCCGGATTGTTTTGCATTTTCGCTCTTTCCTTGAAAGCAATTATTAGAGCTATCCTTTACTTTTGCTCATAAAGTTCATACAATTTGAAGAAAATTGCAAGAGAAAATCGCCCGGAGGTCTTTCCACCTCCTCAACCAGGCATAAAAACAAGTAGAAAGGTAACATGCATATATTATTGACAAACGATGACGGGATTCTTGCACCGGGCCTTTTTGCCCTGTATGACAGGCTTATGGAGATCGGCGACATTACCGTAGTCGCCCCGCAGGTTGAAAAATCAGGGGCCAGCCACAGCATTACGCTGGTGCCGATTCATTGTGAAAAAGTGAACGTGCAGAACAAATTCGAGGGCTATGCCGTTACCGGCAGCCCTGCGGACTGTGTCAAACTGGCGGTTCGCGAGCTGACATCCAGCCCGATTGACCTGGTCGTGTCGGGAATGAATTACGGGGCCAATGTCGGGGTCAATATCTGCTATTCCGGAACCGTGGCCGCGGCACTGGAGGCGGGCTTTTACGGAATTCCATCTTTCGCACTCAGCGCGGCCTATGAAGATGACGTAAACTTCCCGCTGGCTGCGGAATATGCCGTGAATGTAGTCAAACAGTTGCTCCCGCCCAAGACCGGCGAAGTGATCAATATCAATGTCCCCCGGCTCTCAAAGGGGACACCCAAAGGCATCCAGGTTGCCCCGCAGTCTTCCCATGGATTTGAAGAATTCTACGCCCTGCAATCTACGGAAGAAAACAAGCGAATCTACCAGATCAACGGCGGCTCGCACAAGGACCACCCGGATCATGAAACCGATACGAACCTGCTTTGCGAGGGCTATATCACCGTAACGGCCCTGCATTTCAATATGACCGATACCCAGACAAACCAGCAGTTACAATCCAGGCAATGGGATTTCAATACGCTGTCCACCGGAGGCAATCATGGCTAAAATCAAGAAGGCGTCAAAAGAATCACAGATATGCATTGTTACCATTACCGGCAAAGACCGGGTCGGCATCATCGCAAAAGTTGCCAACACCATGGCCAAAGCGAACATTAACATCGTGGATGTCAACCAGAAGATTATGGAACAGTATTTCGTGATGACGATGGCCTGCGATGTCGCGCAGTCCAATCTTTCGATGAAACAAATCCAGGAACATCTTGACGGAATCGCCAAAGACATGTCCCTGAACATTACGTTCCAGAACGAGCAAATCTTTAAAATGATGCACCGTGTATAAAGGACCAGGACAATGAGCATTTCTGTAGAAGAAGTCTTTGAAACGGTCAATATGACCCTGCATCAGAACCTTGATATCCGCACGGTTACGCTGGGGATCAACCTCAAGGACTGCATGGACCGGACATTCAAGCCCTTTTCGGATCGTGTGCATAAGCGGATCGTCACCAAGGGGACACTCCTCAACCAGCATGCGGATGAAATAGAGCATAAATACGGCATCCCGATCACGAATCGGCGAATTTCCGTTACGCCGGCGTCGCTTTTACTCGAACCGCTGCCCCGAAGTACCAAAACCGCGGTTCGCCTTGCCAAAGTGCTCGATAAGGCAACGAAGCAGGCCGGGATTGACTTTATCGGAGGCTTTGGAGCCCATGTGCAAAAGGCGATGACCGCCTCGGAAGCAAACCTGATCGATGCCCTGCCCGAGGCACTGAGCGAAACGCAGCACCTGTGCTCGTTTTTGAACCTTGCCAGCACTGACGCGGGGATGAATATGACCGCGATCGAGAAGATCGGCCATACGATTAAGGATATCGCCTCGATGAGCGAGGAAGGCATCGGCTGTGCGAAACTGGCGGTATTCGCCAATGTGCCCGAGGATAACCCCTTCATGGCCGGGGCCCATCACGGTATCGGTGAGGGGGATTACACGCTCAACATCGGCATTTCCGGCCCGGGTGTGGTCAAGGCGGTGATCGATAACCATGCCGACTGCGACCTGACGGAGCTTTCAGAAGTCATCAAACGTACGGTCTTTAAGATCACCCGTGCGGGCGAACTGATTGGCAGGGAAATCGCACAAAATATGGGTGTGGACTTCGGCATCGTGGATATCTCCCTCGCGGCGACGCCTGCAGCGGGCGATTCCGTCGCCGAGATCATTGAATCCATGGGCGTCATCCAGATGGGGCTTCCCGGTTCAACCGCGGCCCTGGCCCTGTTGATCGACGCAGTGAAAAAAGGCGGATCGATGGCATCGGGAAACGTTGGCGGGCTTTCCGGAACTTTTATCCCCGTCAGCGAAGACGCGGGGATGATCCGGGCCGTAAAATCCGGGGCACTTACCCTGGAGAAACTCGAGGCTTTAACCAGCGTCTGCTCGGTGGGAATGGACATGTTCGCGATTCCCGGTGATACGCCCGCGGATGTAATCTCCGCAATTATCGCGGACGAACTGGCCATCGGCGTAGCGAACCACAAGACAACCAGCGTTCGGGTGATCCCGGTTCCGGGCAAAAAAGCGGGCGATATCGTTCACTTCGGCGGCCTGCTCGGCTCGGCCCCGATCATGAAAATTCCCAAGAAAGCCTCTGCAAACTTTATCACCCGCAAAGGACGTATGCCGGCCCCGATCCGGTCACTTCGCAACTGACAGGAGAAATCGATGTGGAATCCTTATGAGAGTCCATGGCTGCTGCTGTTTCTGGCTGCGGGAGTGCTCTGCGTCGTGCAGGTCGTTCGCTGGGTCAAGCCGGATAAAAACCTTGCCTGGCTTCTCGCCCTGCCGGTGCTTTTAGCGATTTCGGCTTTTGCGCTGGATATAAGCATCCAAACAGACCTGGAAAAGATTAATACCGCGGTATCCGGCCTGCGGAAAGCAGCCCTGCAAAAAGACGTTGCCGCCATCGAAGAACTGGTCCATCCTCAATACGCCGACCCTGTCAATGCGTCCCCGGAAGTTTTGTTTGCCAATCTCGAGCATGCCTTCAATCTCGTGGAAATTGAAAAGATCAATATTGCCAGCAAGGTGATTCAAATTCCACGGGAAAATTCCTCGATTGTCACCTGTGAGTACGCCGTCCATCTTCAGCAGGATGAGAGCCGTATCACCGCGCCGCCTCTGTTTCTGCTGAAAGTCAACCTGTACTTTCTTCGAACGCCCGGTCGAGAATGGCTGCTTACAACCATCGAGCCGCTTGAGTACAATCGAAACTCGATCAACTGGGGCTCTCTTCCCCGACGCTAAGTCAGGACCGATAACTTTTTTCGCAGTTATAAAAAAAGCCGGCATTGAACCGGCTTTCTTTTCTTGTGCCACCTCTTGCTATTCCTCATTTCTTGTTATTTTGCAAGAACCTTTCGGTTTTCGACGATGGTTTCAATCTTTTCGAGCAGTTCGCTCAGGTCGAAGGGCTTGACGATATAATCCTCGATCCCGCATGCATTAGCCCTGGCGATGTCCTGCATCTGACTGCGAGCGGTAAGCATGATGACTGAAATCTCTTTGCAGTCCGGATTCTGACGCAGTGCTTCAAGCATCTCGTGGCCGTCCATCATCGGCATAATCACATCGAGAAGGATAATGTCAGGTTTTTCCTGTACGGCGGTATCCAGGCCTTCTTTTCCGTTGCACGCAGTTACAACCTGGAAATCATTCATCTCCAGGCGGTCCTTGAGTGTCTGAACGATATTCGGCTCATCATCGACAACCAGGATCTTAATCTTTTCCTGTTTCTTCTTTAATCCAAGAAATTCAAACATATTTGTCATCTCCCATCGAATCACAAAACAAGGATTCAGGCATTTAGACACAAATCAAATAACAGTCATTCGATTCATTTCAACATCGGCACAATTTGGCCGGTCCCAAAGGAAAATTTATCATTTTTCAGATGAAAGATTCTATTCGCTGACTGCAAAAAAGAAACAAAACCGAAACCTTTAATGTTTAACACAGCCCATAAAAACGGGAATATGATCTTATTTTTCAGATAATTATTGTTTTGATCGTAAAAAGGATGATATTTCTGAAAACTTTTGGCGATCAATTGTATAGTATGGATACAGACCGGTTTCGTTAAAAAATCAAACAAAGGGAAAGTACATGAAATTTTGTATTTTTGTTCTCAGCCTTATAGGACTTTGCCTCTTTGGATGCACTGATTCTACGTCCAGGATATCAGAAATGCCCGAAGACCTCTCTGCCCTAGAGTTTCAGGAAAATCAGCAGGACAATTCACAATCGAAGTGTTCCGCGTTAAATAAAAAAGTCTGCAATCCCTACAAATCCCTATATAGATAATCCGCTACTCTCATCGGGCGGATTCAATGGCGTAAATCATTTTCACCGTATCGACCGCGGGGGGAATATCATGCACACGAATCACGCTTACCCCCCTGGCGGCACAATAAGATGTAATCGCGTTGGTTCCGAAAAGGCGGTCTTTGGGCTCTTTTTTGCCCGTAATCTCACCAATGAATCGCTTGCGGCTGGCACCGACCAGGATTGGATATTCTGAATTCACAAACCGGTCAATATGCTTTAAGAGTGCCAGGTTGTGCTGCGTGGTCTTGCCAAATCCGATTCCCGGATCGAGAATAATCTTTTCGGCCTTTACCCCCCTTTTTATCAGTTCGTCCGCCCGCTCATGAAGATAAGCAAAAACATCCTCCACAACGTCTTTATAAACGGGATTATTCTGCATCGTCTCCGGGCGGCCCTGCATATGCATCAGGACGACGGGCAGGCCGCTTTGGGCGATAATCTCCGCCATTTTTGGATCGCTCCCGGCGGTGATGTCATTGATAATCCCCGCCCCGGCTTCGATTGCCGCTTCGACCACTTCCGGGTCCGGCGAATCAATACTGATGGGAATGTTCAATTTGCCTGCAAGCGCCTCAATTACCGGAATTGCACGCTCGATCTGCTGCTGTATGCTGACCTTTTCCGATCCCGGCCGGGTGGACTGCGGGCCGATATCGATTATAGATGCCCCCTGCGTTTCCATCTCAAGGGCTTTTTCCACCGCAGCGGGAAGACTCAGGTAGTCTCCGCCATCACTAAAAGAATCCGGAGTGATATTGAGCACGCCCATCACCAGGCACGACCCGGAAAAATCGAGATGTACCGACTGACCTTTCCGGAATTTATTCGGCATCAAACCCAATTCCTGACAATTTTTCTCTCAGTTCAGTATCCGGAAATTTGAAAGCAATCCGCGTATTTTGGAATTCTCGTCGAACCGGGTATTCTTTTCGCAGTGTATCGAAATACCCGCCCTGCTCATCCTTGCTTATTGTTAGCATATTTCGCAATTTCGCGTCATCTTGAAGTATCGGATATACCTGCTTTACACAATGCTCAATCGCCTGCTGATGGGATTCAAACTGCCCGGGGTCGAGTTCAATGCGGGCAATTTTCGGCTCCGGCAGGAAATCCCCGGCCTGATCTGTCGCCTCCAGGCCAAAATGCTCACAAAAAGCCTTGTAAATCATAATCATCCCCGCGACCTTGCCGTCATAAGAATAACCGGCAATATGAGGGGTACCAATCGCTGTCATATCCAGAAGTTCCGGATCGATTACAGGCTCATTTTCCCAGACATCGAGGACGGCGGCTTTGAGTTTGCCGCTTTGAATCGCGTTTTTGACTGCCTCGGTCTCCATCACCCCGCCGCGAGAGGTATTTAAAAATACCGGGTGCCCCTTGATCTGGTCAAAGAAATGCTCATTCACAAGATGATGTGTTTTATCCAATCCGTCATGTGTCAAAGGTACGTGTACCGTGATAAAATCGCACTCAAAGAGCTTTTCGAGCGGCAGATATTTGGAATCGCCGGTTTGACGTTCGAGGGGCGGGTCGTTCAGGTATACCCGCATCCCAAGGGCCTTTGCCTTTTTTTCCACCCGGCTGCCAACGTTACCGACGCCAATAATTCCGAGGGAGCTGCTGCAAACATCAATGTCCATTTTTGAGCCAACATCGAGCATCCCCGCGATTACATATTCCGCAACGGAATTGGCATTGGAGCCCGGGGCCGAAGAAAAACCAATCCCCTGCTGAAAGAGATACTCCAGATCGATATGGTCCATACCAATCGTAGCGGTTCCAACGAAATTGACCTTGCTGCCTTCGAGCAGCCCTGCATTGACCCGTGTGATGCTGCGCACCAGCAGGGCATCGGCGTCTTTAACCAACTGCGGGGTCATTTCTCTGCCGGAAACCAGCACGACTTCCCCTAGGGAGGAAAAACATTCTTTCACAAACGGTATATTCTGATCGGCAATAATTCTCATATCACACATTTCCCTTCATTTTTCCTATCTCAAATATCAAAAGAAAACCGAAAAATCAAGACAATATCGAGTTTCTGCATATTGATTCTCATGCCCAATTCGGTAATAATAAGGATTGTTTGTATAATTATGGGGTTCTTTAACGGCGAATATGATGGAACATATTGACCAAAACAAAACCGGACAAAGTGAATCGCTTTCACAGCACCAGATTGAGGTCGGTCTCAGGCAGCTCCTGCGCGACGGGATGGCCTCCCAGACGATGGGCACTCTTACCGGCGGGGCTTTCCTGGTGGCGTTTGCGATTAAACTGGGAGCTTCCAATTTCGTGATCGGCCTTTTGGCTTCTATCGGCCCTCTTGCCCAGCTCCTCCAGATTCCCGGGGTTTACCTGGTCGAAGTGGTCCGCAAGCGTAAAAGAATTACCCTTTTTGCAGCTGGGATCGCTCGGGTTCTCTGGCTGGCGATTATTGTCCTGCCGTTTCTCTACAAAAAAGATAATATTGTGTTTGTTTTGCTGGCAATCCTCTCCGCAACCGCGGGCCTGGGTGCCATTGCCGGGTGCAGTTGGAATTCGTGGATGCGGGATTTGATCCCGGAAAAAATTATGGGCAGCTTTTTTGCCAAACGAATGAGATATGCCGTGCTTGCGGGAATTATTGTTAGCCTTTTGGCTGCGGGTTTTCTTGATTTATGGGCCAAATTTGCACCCAATCTCGTCTTGTCGGGATATATTATTCTCTTTGGAGTGGGCTTGTCGGCGGGATTACTGGGACTGTTTTTCATATCGAAAATTCCGGAACCGCCGATGGCGAAAAGTGCGGAAAAAGTCCACTTATTCAAGGCGATTATTCTGCCGTTTCGGGACCGTAATTATCGCAAGCTGATTACGTTTTTGTGTACCTGGAATTTCGCGGTTAACCTGGCAGCACCTTTTTTCATGGTCTATATGCTTAATCGCCTGGGCCTTTCGATGACCTGGATTATCGGTCTTTCGATCCTCAGCCAGTTCATGAATTATATATTCCTGAGCCTGTGGGGACGATTTACAGACTTGTTCAGCAATAAATCCGTCCTTGCGATCTGCGCACCGCTGTTTATCCTTTCCATCGCGGCCTGGCCGTTTACCACGCTGCCTGAAAAACATGTATTTACGATCCCGCTGCTGATCATTATCCACATGATTATGGGCATCGCATCGGCGGGCATCGCTCTTTCCAGCGGCAATATCAGCCTCAAGCTCGCCCCCAAAGGACAAGCCACATCCTATCTTGCCTCCAATACCGTCATGAATTCACTTGCAGCGGGTATCGCCCCGATCCTGGGCGGTAAATGCGTGGACTTCTTTTCCTATAAGCAGATCGCCCTGAACCTGACCTATACGGACCAGAATAGCGCGATTACACTTTCGCCAATGAACCTGCAATCGTGGGACTTTTTCTTCCTACTGGCCTTTTTAATCGGATTTTTCTCTCTCCAGCTTCTGTTTCGTGTTCAGGAAGTCGGCCAGGTGGACGAAAAAATTGTATTCCGGGAATTTGTCTCGGAAGTTCGAATGCAGGTTCGCACGCTTTCCTCCGTGGAAAGTATTCGCAGCATGGTCAGTTTCCCCATTGGGATCATCAAGAACCTGTCAGGGCAGAACAACATACATGCAGCGCAAAAGAATCCGGATGATGTAAACATCCCGCCAATCGAGCAGGGAGCAGACAGCCAGGAAAGGGATTGATATGCCGTGTAACATTCGTTTCATTTCCACTTATCCGCCTCGAAAATGCGGGATTGGAACTTTTTCTCGCGACCTGGCCAGTGCGCTCGAACACTTTACCGGGGAGGTGGGCCACATTCGTATCGCCGCGATTGATAAGGACAATCTTCCCTACAACATTCCCGTTGACATTAAAATTGACCAATACAATCCGAATTCCTGGAACCTGATAACCAACCAGATTCTTGACCGTGCCAAGGAGGCCAACAATCCTACCGTTGTCGTTCTTCAGCATGAATACGGACTCGATCCGGATGATCAGGGAAACGACTGCAAGGGAAATAACTATATCAAAATGGCTCGTGCGTTTCGGGCACACGGCCTGATCACGGTCGTCTACCTGCATACCGTCCTGGAGGAACCCGATGACCACCAGCGTAAAACCATCCAGGAACTGGCAGAAATCTGCGACGGGCTGATCGTGACCACCGAAAGTGCAATCGACATCCTTGAATCCCACATTTATAAAATTGATCCGACCCGGCTTAAACATATCGATCACGGAATTCGAATGCAGCACCCTTCCGATTATGACCGGCTGAGTATTAAGGAGGAATTCGGATGCCGGAATCATTTTCTTGTCTCGACCCTGGGCCTGATTTCACCGGGAAAGGGGATCGAATACGGAATCGAAGGCTATGGGCGTTTTGTCGAGGAATCGCTGACACCGGCCCAGAGAAAAAACATTGTATATGTCATCGCCGGCCAGTATCACCCCGAATTTGTGAAATACGAGGGAGGCAAACACTACAGGCAGTACGCGGAAAAGATTGAAACGGCACTGTCCAAAACCTCGCTTCAAGCGGTACGGACCAAAGATCTTGGCAGTGTAAATTACGATGAATATGACATCGTCTTTCTCGAAACGTTTCTGGATGACACCATGCTGCTCAAACTGTACGGCGGGGCCAATGTCATGCTGTTGCCGTATCTGAATATGCAGCAGATTTCCAGCGGTATCCTGGCCGATACACTGGGGGCCGGGCGCATCGCCGTCGCGACAAAGTTCATGTATGCCCTTGAACTGATCAATTCCAATAATCCCTGCCCGAAAGGTCTTGTCATTGGAAGGCACGCACGCGGCATCCTGGTGGATGCAGAAGAGGAGGGGATCGATCAGATCGCCCAGGCCCTTGATTATCTTGTCTTTAATCAACCCCAGCGGCTGCGTATGGAAAAACAGGCTCAGCAGCGCGGCTACCAGATGCGCTGGGCAAACAGCGCATGGGCTCTTTTACAATTTATTGATTTTGTTGCAGAAGAAAAAAAAGTGGAAACCGGACGTGGCGTAAAATTCAACCGGGAAAAACGTTCGGCTTTCCAGCGAATTAAGGTACCCCGAGAAATGCAGGAAGAATTGGTATGAGTTTTTGTCCTATGATAGCAAGCTTCACAATTTCTGAATTTGATTTTATCGGATGGGTATTGATACCGGTGCTCATTTTCCTCGCTCGCATTTTGGATGTAAGCCTCGGAACGATCCGCTTCGTTTTTATCTCCAGAGGATACAAAAGGCTTGCTCCCATTATTGGTTTTTTTGAGGTACTGGTCTGGATTGTCGCCATCGGGCAGATTATGAAAAACCTGTCCAACCCGATCTGCTACCTTGCTTATTCCTGTGGATTCGCCGCGGGGACCTACGCGGGGATTATCATTACCGAACGGCTCTCGCTGGGTATGGTGATGATCCGAATCCTCAGCCGGTCTGAATCCAATGAACTAACCCAGGCCCTGCGGGATGCCAATCACGGGGTTACCTCGATAAAAGCCGAAGGGAAAGAGGGCCCGGTCAACGTCATTTTTACGATCGTACAGCGAAGAAATGCCAACAATGTGATCCAGGCAATCGATCAACACGAGCCGAAGGCATTTTATACGATTGAAGAGGTCGGTTTTGCCAAACGCGGCTGGATACCCCCCAAACGTCCGTTCGTCAGACCGGTCGCAGCGCTCAACCGGCCGTTTCGTAAACACAAATAATTTTTTGACATGAAATGAAATACGACGAAAAAACAAAAATCAGGGTCAAAAAACTACAGGAAATTCTGACAGGCAAATCCTCCCTGCTGATCGTCATGCAGGACAATCCCGATCCGGATTCCATCGCGTCGGCGGTCGCGCTGCGGTTCCTGGCCAATTCGATGGCCAAGGTCCAGTGCTCCATCGCTCACGGCGGAACCGTAGGCCGTGCTGAAAACCGGGCACTGGTGCACTATCTCCAGCTCAACTTGCGGGAAATGAGCCAGATCGACCTGGGAAAATTTGATGTCATCGCCATGGTAGACACTCAACCGGGCACAGGGAACAACTCTCTGCCGGACACCTACACCCCGGACATTGTCATCGACCACCATCCGATACGAAAAGCAACACGAAATGCCGCACTCATTGATATTCGGCGTCCCTATGGCGCCAATTCCACCATTTTGCTTGAATACCTCGTTGAAACGAAACTGATACCGGACATCCAACTTGCCACCGCTTTACTGTACGGAATCCGCTCGGATACCCAGGACCTCGGCCGTGAGACTACAAAGCCGGATATCCAGGCGATTACCCTGCTGTTTCCGCTTGCAAATAAGCGAATGCTCAGTGAAATCCAGCGGGGAAAGGTACACCGGGATTATTACAAGATGCTCTACGACGCCCTGGCCAACGCCAAGGTGTCCGGTAAATGCATCATTACCGGGCTTGGCAGTATCGAAAACCCGGACATGGTCGCGGAAGTCGCGGACCTGCTGCTTCGCGATGATGAAACGACATGGGCACTTTGTTACGGATTTACGCAGAGCAAAGCCCTGATCTCGGTTCGCACCTCGGACCAGAGCCCTACCGCAGAATCAGTCGCCCGCAAACTGACCTCCCGCAAAGGAACCGCCGGCGGACATGCCACCTATGCCGGCGGACAGATCCCGCTGAAAACCGGCACAAAAAAGGAACGTATCGGGATCGAGAAATTGCTGACCAATCGTTTTCTCAAAGCTCTTTCCATTGATCCAGGCAAGCCGTTTATCCGGCTGGTAAAAGACCAAAGCTCTCTTTCCGTGTAACGAAAAAATCACAGCCCTCTGCCGGAACAGACCGCCCGGCATTTCTCGCATTGCCCATCCAGAATACCGACAGATTCGATTTGATAACCGGATCTCTTGATCAGTGTTTTTCCGCAGTTATGGCACAAGGTGTCCTGGGCGCCGGCACCGGGCATATTGCCGATGTAAATATATCGCAGCCCGGCCCGGAAGCCAATTTCCATCGCTTCATACAGAGTCTCTGAGGCAGTTGCGGGACGATCGGCAAGCTCATGCTGAGGATAAAAGCGGCTGATATGCCAGGGAACATGCGGCCCGGCCCGGTCCGCGATAAATTCTGCAATCGCCTTGAGTTCATCTTCGCTGTCATTTTCGCCGGGAATTACCAGGGTCGTAATCTCCATCCAGATATCCGTCTGATGGGCGATCCTTTCAATTGTATCCAGGACCGGGGCGAGGCTTGCCTTGCAAAACCTGCGGTAGTAATTTTCCGTAAAAGCCTTCAGGTCGATATTGATCGCATCGAGCCACCCCTGCATAAGTTCAATCGCTTTTGGGCTCATATATCCGTTGCTCACAAATACGTTGAGCAACCCTTCCGAGTGTGCCAGCAGGCCGCAATCCCGGCACAGTTCCATAAAAATCGTCGGCTCTGTATAGGTATAGGCAATACTTTTGCACTGCGTTTTCTTCGCGGCGGCAATAACCTGTTCCGGGTGAAAGGACTGGCCCGAAATAGAGGATTCATCCCCGGCCTGGCTGATCTGCCAGTTCTGACAGAAACTGCATCGGAAATTACACCCCGGCGCAGCGATGGAAAACGAATCGCTTCCTGGATGAAAATGATACAGAGGTTTTTTCTCGATGGGATCGGCATTGGCAGCGCAAACTTTGTCATAATTCAAACTGACCAGCGTGCCGTTGTCATTCCTGCGAACCCTGCAGAAACCAACCTGACCGTCTGCAATCGTACAGCCATGGGCACAAAGCTCACACTGAATTGTGCCGTCATCACGTTTTGTCCATAAAACAGCTTCCCGGCTCATATTGCCCCCTGTTGTGTATGGATCATTAATTTTGTTTATTTCATCTTTCGTTCAAAGCTGCTGTTCGCCGCCAGGATGTAATGCTCCACGGGAATGATGGGCTTTTCGAGTTCCTCTGCGGTCTCTTTTAGAATTTTGCCCTCTTTGATGATCTCCCGTCCCGCCTGGCGAACCTGCTCGAAATAGCTCTTGAGCGTTTCCTGGACAAAGTCCTGTTCGACTTTCAGCAGCTCACCGCCCCCGCGATAGATTTCCCCGATGACTTCCGTGTGCATATTGCGGGCCACACGGCCAAAGAACAGACGCAGCGGCTCAAAATGCACCTGCTCGGGAAATCCGCAATTGGAAACAATCACCAGCTTAGGATATTTCTCATACCGGGCACGATGGCGGTAAATGCCCTGAGGGTCCTTCTCGAAAAGCGGCTCAACAATCGGTATCAGCCGGTCGAGGAAAATCTTCATCAGCCCGGTCACATTGTCCACGTACACCGGCGTAGCGAACACGACGATATCCGAGGCCATGAACTCATCGATCAGATCGTTCATATCATCCTCGATGACACACTTGCCCGGCGTTTTGAGCCAGCAGCCCAGGCAGTCGCGGCACTCCTCGATCAGGCACTGATGGAGAAACACCTCTCTGCAGGTGGCCCCTTCGTCCGCGGCACCTTTTAGAAAATGCTCTACCAGAACGTGCGTATTGCCCTTGGCTCCGCGCGGGCTGCCGTTGATTGCCGTAATCTGCATTGCTAACTCCTGACTGAAAGCCCCATTTTCTCGGCCAGCACCCGCACCGGATGCACCACTTTTCTGCCGGTCATGTGTTCGATCTGCATCTTACAGGCACCGCACTCGGTCAAAATCGCATCGACATCCATGCCCGCAATCCGGTCGGCCATGTCTTTACCGATCTGCATTGACAGGTCATATTTTTCCTTCTGCATTCCGCAGGTGCCCGCAAGCCCGCAGCAACCGCCGCCGACATCGGTCACCTCAATCTCGTCAATCGAATTGAGCATTCTCACCGCCCTTTCGCCGCCCTGCTGCGCGATTAAATGGCACGGAGCGTGATAGCCATATTTCCGACCTGCCGTCGATTTTTCGTCATCCAGCAGGGTATAAAGCTTGCCACTTCCGCCAGCAATCTGCTCGATATATTCCATCAGCTCGACTGTATTCTCACTGACCGCTTTGGCTTCCGGGGTCCGGACCAGTTTGGGCAGCTCTTCCTTGAGACACAAGGCCGCACTGGGCTCCGAGCAAACGATCTTTCTCCCGGCCTGCACTTCTTTATACAGGAATTTTACGCTATAGGCCAGCTCTTTACGTGCAGTCTTCAAATCTCCGTACATAATCGACGGCAGCGGGGAAGGCCGCTGATCGGGCACGGTTACATCCACGCCAAGCTTTCGCAGGACATCGATCACCGTCAGCCCGAGCCCGTGATCGTTAAACATCGCATAGGTATCCACGAAATAGGCCGCCCTGCCGACCGGTTCCGTAATCGGCGGCTGGGCTTGCAGATATTTCCTCGCCTGTTTGAGAAAATTGCCCCGCTGAAATTTGGGCATCCGCCTGCGTTTGTCGATCCCCATCACAAGGTCGATCATGAAACGAACCGGCGGCAGCGAAAGTACGAAATTGCTCAGCGGGCTCATCAGTGAGCTAAGCTTTGCGAGCATCTTGTTCTGACTCAGGGCCATCTCCGCCCGGCTGGGGCCGATCTGCTCGCGCAGTTTTGCACGGGCCTCGAGCACAATACTCGATACATCCACCGCGCTTGGGCACTCAACCGAGCACATCTTGCAATTGACGCACAGGCCGATGAGCTTCTGGAATTCCTTCTTCGCGACATCCTCGTCATTTAGAAAACCGCGAATCCACGAACGGACCAGGTTCACCTTGCCGCGGCTGCTGGCCAGTTCCTCGCCGGTCGCTCGAAAGACCGGGCACATCCGCATTCCCGTCTGCCGGCACAGGCACACCCCATCGCCGTTGCACTGCTCGATCTCATAGCGAAACGCGTCCGCGTTCTCGAAAAACGTCGTCTCGAGCCGCTCGGAGATTATCGGCCTGCCCGCCCGGAGGTTCTTTATCATGATATCGCGGTCGGTATTGATGATCTTGCCGGGGTTGAGCACATCTCGCGGATCGAACACATCCTTGATCTCGCCCAGCAGCGAATAATACTCACTGCCGAACTGCTTCTCCAAAAAGCCCGCCCGAACCAGGCCGTCTGCATGCTCGCCGCTGACCGATCCGCCCAGCGACCACGCCAGCTCGAAAACCTCCCACGCAATCTTCTGCATCTTCTCGACATCTTCCTGCATGGAAAGATCCAGGTAGGGCCGCACGTGCAGCTCGCCGTCGCCCGCGTGCCCGTAAAACGCCATCGGGATATTGTACCGCTTGCCGATCTCTTCGAGCCCCTCGATGTATTTATCCAGTTGGCGGTTTTCGACGCTGACATCCTCGATAAACGGAATCGCCTGGGCCGGGCCGCGTTTGCGATTGAGCAGCGGCACCGCGTCCTTTCGCGACTTCCACACCCGCTTTTGCTGGGCATCGTCGGTCACAGTCATCCGCCCGCTGCTAAGCTCGCCCACAGCCTCAACCGTCTTTTCGATCCTGGCCTCGATCTGCTCCATCGTATCGCCGTCATGCTCGACCAGCAAACAAGCCTGGCAGTTCGCCGGGAAGATATCCTCATACCCCGGCAGCGATTCCAGCGCAAGGTCCATCAGGGCCCGGTCCATCAGCTCGCACGCACTGGCCCCGCTCTCGACGACCAGCGGCACCGCCCGGGCCATCTGGCCGAACGTATCGAACTCCATCTGCACCAGGGCCTTTTTCGCCGGTACCGGCACCGTTGCCAGCCGGATTTTCGTATACACCGCCAGCGTACCTTCCGAGCCGGCCAGCAGTTTTGCCAGGTCGATATGCCCATCCCGGCAGATTCCCGCAATATTGTACCCGGATCGGTTCCTTTCCGTTTTCGGCTGGACTTTTTCGATCAGCTCCTGTTTGCCATCCAGCACAGAAATGCACCCGAGGGCAATCTCCTTTGCCGGGCCGTCCGGCATCGCCGCGGGGTCCATATCGTTGGTAAACACGCACATGCTGCCGTCGTAGGTAACCGCATCGATCTCCTGCACATAATCCGCGATATATCCGTACGCCAGCGAATGGGCACCCGTCGCGTTATTGGCCACCACGCCGCCGATCACGGCCCGGTTGCCGCTGGAGGGATCGGGGCCGATCTTTCGCCCGTATTTAGCCAGGGCCGCGTTGATATCGTCCAGCACGACGCCCGGCTCGCAGACGATGTATTCTCCGTCAGGGCCGATCTCGAGGATTTGGTTCATATACCGCGTAAAATCGATCACGATCTCCTCGCCGAGCGACTCACCCGCCAGGCCGCTGCCCGCACCCCGGGCCGCCACAGACCGCCCCGTCTCACAGGCAAAACGCACGATCTCGGCCACATCCCGGCCGTCCCGCGGAACCGCCACGCACTGGGGCACGATCTGGTAAATGCTGGAATCGGTGCTGAACGCGATCCGGTTGTAGATATCAAGACAAATATCACCCTGAATCCGCGATTTCAGCTCGTCAAACGCCTTTTCATTCTGTAATACCGTATTTATACTCATATATTTATTATACGAGTATATACCCCCGAATGAAAGCTCCTGACCAGAAAAATAGAATCTCTATAGATTGCGGTACAAAATGAGATGCCAGATGAAGAGACGTTAACTTGAAACTTACTTAAAATCCTCGGGCCCGTACTGGGGTACAAACCGGGTGCCGCCGTAGCGCAGAGCCGCCAGGTCCGCCTCACTGACCCGGCCCTCGATGAACTGCTGGACGAGATCGTTGGGATGGTTGCGGATATAGTCCGCATCGCCGTCAGCGATAATATGCCCGCCGTGGAGCATCACAATCCGGTCGCCGATCTTGTACGCGCTTTTCATATCATGCGTAACGACCACACTGGTCACCTCCAGCTCGGACTGAAGCTTCAATACCAGCTCATTGATGATATCGGAATTGATCGGGTCCAGCCCCGTCGTCGGCTCGTCGTACAGGATCACCTCCGGGTCCATCGCGATCGCCCGTGCGAGCGAAACCCTCTTTTGCTGGCCGCCGGAGAGGTTGGCCGGGAAGTGGTCCTGGTAGCCGTCCATGCCGACCAGTGCCAGCTTGGTCTTGACAAGTTCCTCAATGGCATCCCAGTCGGTAATTCGCTTGTGCTGGCGGATCGGGAAGATAATATTCTCAAACACGGTCAGGCTGTCAAACAGCGCCCCCATCTGGAAGCAGAAGCCGTACTGGGTCCGTATTGGCGAAAGCTTTTTCTCGCTTAGATTGTCGATTCGCTGTCCCTTGAAATGAATCTCCCCAAAACTTGGCCGTTCGAGTACAATCATATGCTTCATCAGTACCGTCTTGCCGCATCCACTCGGGCCGATGATCGCTGTCGTCTTTCCCTTCTCAACGGACAGACTGATATCATCCAGCACCAGCCGTTCGCCGAAGTACTTGACCAGTCCCTTGACTTCTATCACCGGGTTGCTTTGGTTGTTTTCTTCCATATTTTCCAT
Source organism: uncultured Pirellulales bacterium (assembly GCA_964454745.1). Lineage (GTDB taxonomy): Bacteria > Planctomycetota > Phycisphaerae > Sedimentisphaerales > Anaerohalosphaeraceae > CAYVUI01. Next base: position 24,130 of record CAYVUI010000044.1, read on the forward strand.
CAGAACAAAATCCGCGTCGGCCAGAAGGTACTGTAAATTGCATCTGTCACAACGGTAAAGATATAGTTGACTGCCAGGATCGAGATAAAGCTGCCCACAAACGCCTCCGTACAGGCCTCGCCCACACCCTGGGCCCCTTCGCTGCAGTTAAAGCCCTTGTAACAGCTTATCATGGCAATCGCCCAGCCGAAAAACAGCCCCTTGGATACACCGATCCCGATATCCCACAGCTCAACTTTATTCGCGCTGAAATCAAGGTACGCCCCGCTGTTGACCCCAAGCTGGACAACCGAGACCATATATCCCGCGATAATACCCAGAAGGTCCGCATACAGGATCAAAATCGGTGTCAGGAACAGGCACGCCAGCACGCGCGGCGCGACCAGATACTGGACGGGGTCAGTCCCCATGCTCTCGATGGCGTTGATCTGCTCGGTTACATTCATGGTACCAAGCTCCGCGGTCAGCGCACCGCCGACCCGCCCTGCCAGCATCATCGCTACCAGTACAGGGCCAAGCTCCTTGACCACGGCAATATTAATGAACACACCCAGGTGTTCTTCGAGCCCCATACTCGCGAACTGGGCATAACTTTGAATCGCGAGGATCATCCCCACAAACGCGCCGGTAATCATGACCACCCAGACGCTCTTCACACCAATGGTGAACATCTGCTGCCAGATCAGGGGATAATACTTGGGTACCGTAAGAGACTTTATGCTCAGGAGGATTGTATGTCCAATGAAGCGGAACATACGTCCGATATTGTTGATCGATTCAATTGTTTTGTAACCAATATATTCAAGCATTCCGTTTTTCCGAGCTGTGAATCCTTTAATAAAGAAGATATCGGCTGTTCCTTTTATGAATTTGCAAAAAAACCTGCTTATCCCTTAAAAGCGGAAAAATATATTTTTTTGAAAAATTTTCGAACACATTTTCCCTATCTTAACAGGAGTACAAAAAGATATTATTGGTCCATCATTACCGGGCAACAGATCGCCGGCACACAAAAGTCTATAATTTATAAGAGGATATAACTTATATCGTCCTATAATCAGCTAAGCAGCCACAGTTACCACGCTTGCCCATTTTAACTAAAGAAATTTTCATTCCCCCCCCGATAGCTAAATCATAAGAAATTTACATTGCCTATTTTAACAGGCAGCAAAGTTTAAATTGATAATGTAGGGAGACATCTAAATGAAGAAGAATACACTCGAACGTTACCTCAGGGCACTTCTCACCGGCGACCGCAGCCAGAGTCGAAGCATCATCGAAGAAACACTCCAGAGCGGTATGACCGCAAGCCGGGTTTATATGGATGTCATCTGGCCAATCATGATCGAAATTGAACGCCTCCAGAAAAACGATATCATCGATACCGCCCAGGAGGCCATGGCCACACGGATCAACCGCACAATCGTGGACCAGCTCCAGAACAAGCTGCCCCGCGTAGAGGCCAAATCCCGCCAGATCGTGATCTGCAGTGCACTGGATGAAAACGCCGAGCTTGGTGCCCAGATGATCGCAGACCTGTTTGAGAGTGCCGGCTGGGACGTTCGATTCCTTGGCGGAAACGTTAATAAAGACGATATTATCGAGTTCGTACACGGCTACACTCCCGACGTGCTGCTGGTTTATGGAATCGGGCCCAAGCGTGCCCCGGAAGTTCGCCAACTGATCGACACTATTCGCGAAATCAATGCATGGCCAAATATGAAGGTTATGCTTTCCGGCGGAATCTTTGACCGAGCAGAAGGCCTCTGGGAAGAAATCGGCGCGGACCTCTATGCCGCGAATCCCGAGCAGGCCGTAAAAATTGCCTCCGCTGACCAAAACGAAGTCAAGAAACCCACCCGAACGATCAATCGCAGGAAGAAAAAAGCCGCCTCAAACAGGCTGGAAAAGGTGGAAACCACCGCATAATAATCATTCACTCTCCGATAAAGGCATTGAGGCTCTCTCTCCCTTCAATGCCTTTTTTTATGCGCACCGAACAGCAGAAATGTTAACAAAAACAGCGAAAACTACATTTTTGTAGTCGCATTATTCAACTTTTTTTTACATTTTGTTTGATTATCACCGACATAATTCTATACTTTGTTTTCTGTTTCAAAACAATACTGGACAATTATTGGCGGCAATCAATATGGTAATTACGAAAATTCTTCAGCCCAATTGTGTTATCGCACCCCTGAAGGGTAATGATAAAGAAAGTGTCATTACAGAACTCGTTGATGTTCTGTCCGCAAACAACCAGCTCGACAACCGCGACAATGTCCTTGAGGCCGTCCTGATGCGTGAAGAAACCCGCAGTACCGGTATCGGCTCCGGGATCGCAATCCCCCACGGCAAATGCGCTGGTGTCAAAGAGCTCGTAATGGCTGTTGGAATTGCCCCGGTTCCCGTAGAGTTTAACAGTATTGACGGCAAGCCCGTTTCGATTATCGTCTTGCTGGCATCGCCCATCGACCGCACCGGTCCGCATATCCAGGCACTGGCCAAGATCAGCCGGATGATGCTTGACGAAGAGTTCAAGTCCAAGCTCGAAAAATCAACCTCACCCGAGCAGGTCTATGAACTCATGGCGACAAAAGATACAGACTGATTCAAACAGTTTCTACGCCTTTTGAACCTGTTCTTCGATCACGTTTTCCCAGATCATCATGCCCATCGTATGCGGTTCGCTCAAATCCGGATGATGCGGTATGATCCGAACACAGAAGCCGTGCTGACCGGACTTTTTGCAGGAAATATCCCCGGAAAAGACCGCTCCCTTATCTGACGGTTCGTCTTCGCGATAACTCATGTCAGTCACCTGCCCATGTTCAATATGGCCATGTGAGTCAATCTGGCCGTGATAGACCTGCACGGAAATGTCATTGGGGCTGAGCTTGCCAAGATGCAGCGTTGCCTGAACACGCAAGTTGGAACCAACTTCAAGCTGGGGCTGCTTGATATTTAGGGCAGTCACATCCGGACCGGTCACAACCTGCACCTGTACATCTTCGATCCGCAAATCGTCCCAGTGCTCCTTGAGATGTGTCTTCCAGGACGCCAAATCCCGAATCTTTTCCATCTCGCCGGTGGTCAGGTATTTCCAGCGGGACGCAGAAGGTTTGTACGAACGCTTGACATACTCGGCGACCATCCGGCTGGTATTAAACCGCGGGGCACACCATTTGATCGTGTTCTTCATCCGCTTGATCCATACCCGCGGAATCCGCTCATTGGGCCGATTGTAATACAGCGGCACGATCTCATTTTCGAGCAGGTTATACAGGGCCTCAGCCTCGATCTTATCCTGGTATTCATTGTCCTCGTATTCCTCGCCGGCTCCGATTACCCATCCGGAATCGGGGGTGTAGCCCTCGCACCACCACCCGTCAAGCGTACTCAAATTCAGCACACCGTTGAGCGCCGCCTTCATGCCGCTGGTTCCGCTTGCCTCCAGTGGACGGCGGGGATTGTTGAGCCATACATCCACGCCCTGCACCAGGTGCCTGGCGACATCAATGTCATAATCCTCAACAAATACAAAGCTGGAACGTATCCCTTCCTGGGAGCCAAAATGCACGATCTGGCGAATCAGGTCCTTGCCGCCGGCATCGCGAGGATGCGCCTTGCCCGCAAAGACAAACTGAAGCGGCCGGTGGGTATCAAGCAGCAGCTTCTTAAGCCGATCCGGGTACTTGAGGATCAAATTCCCGCGTTTATAGGTCGCAAATCGCCGGGCAAAACCGACGATCAGGGCCTCCGGGTTTAGAATCTCTTCCGCCATTCGCAGCTCGGTATGGTATGTCCCTCGCCGCTGGAGCTGCCTGCGGAGCTTTTCCCTGGCAAAGCTAATCAGCCTCTCTTTACCCCGCTGGTGGATACGCCACAGTTCCTCATCCGGCACATTATCCAGGCTGTCCCACATCAGGTTCTCGAGGTCCTGCTCGGCCCAGTCCGCACCAAGGTACCGCTCAAAAAGAAGGTCCATCTCCGTACTGATCCACGACTTGGCATGAATCCCGTTTGTGATCGAACGAATCGGCACCTCATCCACGGGCAGATCCGGCCAGATCCCCTTCCAGATTTTACGAGAAACATAGCCGTGAAGCTCACTGACCCCGTTACTGAAGCTACTCATCCGCAGGGCCAGAACCGGCATCTTGAACTTCTCGGTCTCATCTTCTGCATCAAGCCGGCCCAGTGCCAAAAAGCTCTTTCGATTGAGCCCGAGCTTGCCGTAATAATGCGAAAAATACTTATCGATCAGGTCCACAGAGAATTCATCATTGCCCGCGGCCACAGGGGTATGCACGGTAAAGACATTGCCCGCCCGGGAGGCCAGTACCGCCTCATCAAAGCTCAGCTTGCAGTCACTGCGAAGCCTGCGAATTCGTTCCAGTGCCATAAACGCGGCATGCCCCTCATTCATGTGACACACCGCAGGGGTAATTCCCATCAGCCTCAGGGCCTTCAAGCCGCCGATACCAAGGATCATCTCCTGCTGAATCCGCATTTCGGTATCCCCGCCGTAAAGCTGCTCGGTAATCCGGCGGTCCTGGGCGGAATTTTCCGGGATATTGGTATCCAGAAGGAAAAGACGAATGCGTCCAACCTGCACCTTCCATATATTGGCCTTCACATTTCGCTGGGGAAACTGAACACTGACCCGTACCGGCCGCTTGCTCTTCTTGCGCACCAGCTCCACCGGCATGGCATGGAATTCATTTTCCACCAGGTGCTCCTGCTGCCAGCCGTCTGTATTGAGATATTGCCTGAAATAGCCCTTCTGATACAGAAGACCCACCGCGACAAGCGGAACCCCAAGGTCCGAGGCACTTTTGAGGTGGTCCCCCGCCAGGACCCCCAGGCCGCCTGAATAAATCGGCAGCGATTCATTCAGTCCGTATTCCGCGCTGAAATACGCAATCACAGGCTTTTCCTCGTCGCCGAATGTCTGGTCGAACCAGGTCGGAGCCTCCATCTCATTACGGAGCTTTTCCATTGCCTGCTCAAGCTGATACAAAAAACCTTCGTTTTCGGACAATTCCACCAGTCTCTCCTGGGGTACATTCCCCAGAAGCGCCACCGGGTTGTGTCCGCATTGCTCCCACAAGCCCTTGTCGATGCGGCGGAATAACTCAACATACTCGGAATTCCACGTCCAGAACAAATTCAGCGCCAGCTCATGCAGCGGCTTCAAAGGTTCCGGAAGAGAGGGACGGACGGTATATGTTCTGAAAATACGCATAGAATCCTTTCTATATCTTGATGCAACAGATTTTTCTTTTATTCGGCGAAAAGAGCGTTTTAGAATCACTCATACTATAGGATATCCATATTTTATGTATGTTCAAGACACTTTTTTCTCATTTTATCCCATCCCCCCCCATTTTCACCGCTCGAAAAGTCAATGTTGACTGACGGACAAAACCCGATACAATTGAACCCAAATAAACAGGGTTTATATACCCATCCAATACAACCTGATAATGATAGTTCTTTTTTACGGGCCGATATTCATGGATCCAATACAGGAAAAAATCGAAAACTCGAAAAATGCCACCCCAGCTTCGCAATCCCCCTCACCTTACCTCGAAGTGACCATTCAGATGGTAAACGGGGCAAAGATGAAATTCGCCGAAACCCAGCAGAGCAATGCGGACGCCCTGCTGAAAAAAATTAAGCCCAATAAAATTTTCACGGAAAGGACCCTTCCGATCCTCCAGCCCAACTGCCTGACGGGTATTCCCACTTCCGGGATCTCCTGGATCGTCTTTCGCACGCCAGCAAAGATTGACTGGCCCTATCCTGCGAATATTACAGGAGCGGAACTGATTACTGCCAAGGGCTTTAAAAATTCCCTGACCACGGACCTTGAAAAAATCCGCCAAAAAATGCTCTCCAACCAAAGCGGCCAGTCATTTGACGCCTACTGGCTGGCGCAGATGGCCGACGGGACAGACTTTTATTTCCGCATCCATTCTCTGACCCTTAGCCGTATGGAAAAACTCCAGGTCCCAAAAACCTTTGCGGAATTATCCGCTTTCCACGGTGTCGGGGCCACCGGCGGAGCAGTCGTGCTGAACATGGCCAACGTAAATGTATGGACCGTTTTTCCCGGACCTCAGGAATATGCCCCCAATACATGGCAATTGAAAAAAATCTGATTTTGATTTGGATTCCCCCAATTCGTTTCTTATTATTTGTTTAGACAAAACATATAACGCTTTGCAGGCTGCGGTTAAACGCCTGATACAATATAGAACCTGACGCTCAAGCCCGAATTAGCTTACTGATTCGGGCTTTCTTTTTATCTTCACTTTATTTGCCGGCTTTATCGGGCCCACTGCTATAAACCCTACAATGCTGACCATTGCGATCTGGAATTATAAAAATAAGAGAATCCCTGACGATCTTTCATTATCACTTCCACAAATTATTCCGAAATATCAACAGAAACGCAAGAGTCATAAGCGAAACTGAAATTAAGAAATATACCTTCCTTTCTTTTTTTGCCGAGTTGGTGCAATGCCAACCGGCTTTTTTTGGAGAAACGAAATGAACGAAACAACACAAACAACGGAAAACACCGCCGTACAGGAGAATCTTTCTTCTGCCGGGAAATACTTAACCTTTGCACTGGAAAACGAGCAGTTCGGTCTTGAGATTCTCAAAGTCCGCGAAGTAATCGTTCACATGAATATCCGCAGCGTCCCCAAGGTACCTGATTTCATCAAGGGCGTAATCAACCTGCGCAGCCAGGTGATTCCTGTCGTCGACCTTCGCTCCCGGTTCCAGATGCCCGAAAAAGAAGTGACCGACGAAACCTGTATCATCGTTGTCCAAGTCAACGCCAAGGACCGCCAGTACAATACCGGCATCATTGTTGACCGGGTCTGCGAAGTTCTGGATATCAAGGAAGAACAGATCGAGGACAGCCCCCAGTTCGGCAATACGGTCGATACGAGCTTTATTCTCGGCATGGCCAAAGTGGAAGATTCCGTCAAGATTCTTTTGAATATCGACAGGGTTCTTGAGGACACTTGTCTCGACGGCCTGTCCTGCGAAGCAGAATAAACCCAATAGAATACTAAAAGATGAATGGATAAGCAGCGATTCCCACTGCGGGGATCGCTGTTTTTTGCGCTTTATGTTACCAGTTTGAGGACAAATCCTTCCAGAGAGGATTTTTGGAATGGACCATGGAGTATAGATCATCATCGGAGAGGTGTTCGAGATAATGTTTCCGCTGAAGCGCCCGGTCCTGGGTCTCATACCCCTCATAATAAACAAGCCGAAGTGCCCCCTGCTCACCCACGCCTATTGAGCGGCCGTCATGCACTGCCTGACGGATTCCCGCAGCGGAACCCACCTGAAAATGCCCATCACCACTAACAAGCACATATACATAATATCGCTGATTCATCATAGGATTACTTCTTGGCTTTTTTATTATGACGACCTACATGGTCTCTTTTTTTTGATTCATTTACCGGTTCATAAATACAGAGATAATTTGCTATTTATACTGTAAATCGCCCTCAGAGACAACCTTAAAGAGTTGAATTTTGTATATCACAGCCGAATTTCCAAGTAGAACAGGGCAGTAATTCTATTTGCTTCTGCCTGTATACCGCTTATAATTAAAAATGGACATAATACTAAAGGAGAACAAAATGCAGCAGGAATTGATCAGAAAAAACGTCACGATTGTACTTCGACTGATTGGAACCGTGATCACCTTTGTCGGATTGATCCTGGTTACTGTCGTTGTCTTTCAGGCAATAGGAGCTCAATCAGCAGCCTCCCAGATGAAATCCGCATTTCCTGAACTTCAGGTATCGATGAAAGGTGCAACCCAAAACCTGGGAATCTGGGTCATAACAGGCTATGCTTCCATCGCGGTATGGGGGCTGATCTTGTGTGCCGCGTCAAAAGGATTGGCCGCCACGATTACTTCTTACGAAGAACCATAACCGCATTCTGCAAATTACCAACACATCGTTAGCCTATTGGTTGAATTCGACGGATGACTCAAGCTGACTTTGGCCTAAAACAAGCTCTTAATTTTATCAATCAATCCCGTCTCATTTAACTGCTCAATCTCTCCGCCGTCAAGCCACTGGCCATAGCAAACCGAACAGGTATCGATGTGAACAGCGGAATTTTTCAAGCTGGTGACCTGGACCATATTGCCCTTGCCGCCGCAAACAGGACAACTCGCTTTACGTTCATCATGTCCCTGGTTATTCTCGATTTGATTTTTCACCGAATCGATGGATTTGGATTCCAGTACCTTTTCCAGTTCACCCAAATCAAACCAGATGCCCGAGCATTGGTCACATTTGTCAACCTCGATGTCGCCAACCTGTACCGGTTGAAATTGGCCTTCACACTTTCCACACTGCATGGACATTCCTCCCAATATTAATTGTCAT
>CAYVUI010000045.1:0-32467 GCA_964454745.1 uncultured Pirellulales bacterium
ACGGAAGTATCGTCACCGCTGATGCGGAGGAGGGTCGCTCCTGCCTGTCCCGGCAAAGGGGCGCAGGTCGCCGCCGCTGCGATGGTGTCGCTCAGGTCATACATGGCCTCGCTCGTTTTTCATTGCGTGCCTGTGGATCGCTTACATGGAGTTTTTGTAAAAGGGTTTGGGCTTTTTCTTTTTTACTTTTCCGCCGGTTTTGCTGGTGACCGGTACGAGGTTCTGGTCTTTGGCCTCTTCTTCCTGCTGGATGTGTTTGCGGATGACGTACTGCTCGCAAACCCCGGCAAAGGTACTGGCCATAATATACAGGTTCACACCGGACGGCCCCGTGTAGAGCAGGATCGGGAACATCAGCGGGAACATGATCTTCATCATTTTCTGCTGTTTTTCCATCTCGGGGTTCATGCTGCCGGCGGCCTGCTGGCTGGGCATGAGCTGCTGCTGGAGGAAGAAGGCAACGCCCATCAACAGAGGCAGGAGGTTGAGCGACTCAATCGTGACATTGAGCAGCGGGATGGTAAACGGGGTAAACGAGATCAGGGCATCGGGCATGGAAAGGTCTGTGATCCATACCGGCAAAAACGCTGCGCCGCGAAGGTCGATACTGCCGTCAATCGAACTCCACAGGGAGATCCAGATCGGGATTTGCAGGAACATCGGCAGCATGCCCTTGACCGGGTCGAGGTGCGAGATGCCCTTTTCCCGCTGGTGCTCCATGATCTTGCGGTTCATTTCCTGGGCATTGCCGGCGTATTTCTTGCGAATGGCCTGGATTTCGGGTGTGTTCATGCTCTTGCTGTACCGCTGCATGGAGATCTGGCTCATCTTGGTGACCGGGTGAAGGATCAGGCGGATCAGCAGTACAAGGATGATAATGATGACACCGTAATTGGGAATGAACGTGTACAGCCATTTCATGAAGGTCATCATGCCCAGTGCGATCGGGCTGATGAACGCCTGCGGGCAGCAGCATGCCATAAAGTGGATCGTATGAACAAAGCCCAGGTCCCGGTAGGTGTCGTTGTTGGCGAATACCCAGCGGTCTTTGGGGCCAAAGTAAACCTGCATGCCGATGGTTCGGGCCGCGTTGTCGCTGCCTGCGGGGGAAAGCTTGACTGAGTTGCTTAACAGCGTAAAGCCAAGGCTTCCATTTTCTTTGGATTGGCCGTCGGCGGGTCCGTAAAAGTACTGCGCCCGTCCAGGACGAAGCGGGGCCAGGTTCTCGGCGTCAGGTTTTGGGTGCACAATTGCGGCGAAGTACTTGTTCGTGTCCGCCGCCCAGAGAAAGCGGCCCTGGTCCGGCTGGACCAGGTTGCGTTTTTCCGGTGTGTTCTTATCGACGGCTTTCTCGATCTTGTTCGCATCCAGACGGGTCGTGGTGATTTTGCCTTGCGCGGTATACGCGGAAAAGATGCTGCGTGCATCCCGGCGAAAGCCCTCTCGGTCAATGCCGCCGGTGCCCTGGAAGGCAAATTCGGTTTTGAGTTCTCGCGGGGTGAGGTTTTCGAGATTTACATCACAGTCTAGCAGGTAGCTGCCGGGACGAATGCGGTACGTCTTGGTCACCCGGATCGCATCTTTGCGGTTGGCATCGAGCACTACCGCCGTAAACGTGACTTCCTGGCTGCCGTCCGCGTTGGTCTTTGTCTCTCCCATCTCAAAGTTGAGCCTGTCGAGCGGCAGCGGCCCGGCCCCGGCCCCGATGACCGAAAACGCCCGGTTGGCCAGGTTGTAAATCTCTGAGCCGCGGGACGTTTGGATCGGTTCGGTCAAGACCAGGTGTGAGGGGTTTTCATGGTCTCGGTCGTCAAATTCGCTGAGGACCACTTTTTCCACCGACGCCCCCAGCGTATTGAATGTAATCTTGTATTTGAATTTCTCCGGGTCATCAAAGCGTTTGATTTCCTCATAAACCTCGCCAAGTGTTACGGTCTGGTTTTCATTTTGATACGCGCGGAGCTTTCCAAATGAATAGCCGTCATCGAGTGCAGCGAAGGCGGTCTCGCTGTTGAGTTCCTCGGTTTCATTGGCCCCAAGCGCAGCGGCTGGCAGGGCGGAAGTTTTACAGACTGCCGAGAGCGGTGCCACGCCGGTACAGGCAGGACAATTCATTTTCGCGGCGGTAAACAATCCTGCACAGAGCAGAGCCACAGCCACACATGCGCTTATCAGAAGCGTTTTCATTTTCATAGAGAGATTACTTTCCAATCAGGGATTCATTTCATTTTGTGCCGGGACCGTTGTCTGCTTATCTTCCGTCATACAGGCGGTCGCCTTCGAAATTATCAAGTTCCTCAACTTCGTAAATTTTTCTCGCAGCGGCTTCGTAGTCGTATTCCACGCGGACAAAGTGGACTTTATCCTCTTCGATGTATGCGTAACTGGCGCGGTTGTCGCGGTCTCGCGGCTGACCGACGGAACCAACATTGATAATCGCTTTTTCGCCCTCGATGATCGGGTAGACATCGCCCAGCTCGTCGGGGGTATAAAAGTCCGGGTCTTCAAGGAACACGCCGGGCAGGTGGGTATGGCCGATGAAGCACAAGTGCTCAACCCGCTCAAAAAGCGAGGTAATTTTGCTCGGGGTGCTGTAAACGTCGTCAGGGAATACATATTCATTGATCGGACGCCGCGGGGAGGCATGGACCATGTCGATATGGACATCCAGGCCGTTGAGCTTTTTCTTAAGAACATGCCGCATCTGCTGGTTGCCCAGGTAGTCCCAGAATTTGTGGCGGCGTTTCTTGTCCGATTCGGTCTCGAGTTTCGCCCGGCCCCAATAGCTGGCCGATTCTGCGCCATAGTTGAAGTTGGTCGGCTCGTAGAGTACGGCAAAGTCGTGATTGCCCAGCACCGAAAACTCCGTCCGCTCAATGACCATATCGAGGCATTCGCGCGGATCCGCCGCGTAGCCGAGGATATCCCCGAGACAGTATACGGTCTTGATTTCCCGGTTGTCGATGTCCTCAAAGACCTTGGTCAAAGCCTCGATATTCGAGTGAATGTCGCTGATAATCGCAAATCGTTCCACGTAGATTTCCTTATACTGATCCGGCGTCTTCCTGGGCCCCGGCCTGTGCACGGGCCCATTCGAGGCATTCCATCCCGCCGGGGATGATATTTTCACGTTCATGATACTTGGCAATGGCTCCTCCCGCAAGAGATGCCGCTCCGACCGGGCACATCAGCTCCATGCCGTCGGATTCGAGCCAACTGTCCCGAAAGATCACGATTTTCATCATGAAAAGGTTCATCACCTTAATCGCCCCCGTATCGAGGTCCGGCACGGGCATTGGCAGGATATTGGCGATGGCTTCAACCGCGCGGGGGCCGTAAATGCCCAGCATGGCGGTTTTTTCGGTCAGATTCTCTATTTTAACGCCTTCAGAGGCTTCCAGCCGCTCGAGAATCTCTTCAGTCCGGTTCGGCCAGGCCAGCAGCAGATATTCCTGCTCGCCGGTGCGGTAAACCCGGGCAAAATCCGCCCCGGTGCCGGCATAAACTTCCAACGCATCGGCCCAGATGCCCGTCGTCTGCCCGATTGCCTCGATGGCCCCGGTTCCGCTGATCTGGATGCGGCCAACGCTGCAAAGGTCAAAAGCGGCGCAGTTTTGGGCAATTGCCTCTCGTTCCGCGTCAATATTTCCGTAATCAGCGGGCATCTTCCAGCCGTGATACTCGCCGAAATTTGCCCCTAATTGTTCATGTACCGATTGAAATGGACTCGGTTTTGTCATATTCAGCCCTTATGGTTCATTTCACGTAAAACCGGTAACATACCATAAAACCGCGTCAATTCCAAACTCATTTTCTAATCTCTGTTCAGCAGATTGAGGTGTAAGTGGGGCAACTTTTGCCTGAAAAGGCCTGTCAAGAACCGCTTGGGTCCGATAACGTATAAATAATCGGTATGGAAAATACGTTATACCGAGAACCATTGCTAATAAACCGGGCTTATACACCTTTGCAATCGTGACTTTGTGCAGCGTTTTTGTAAAGGTGAGGATCCTAGGGCTTCAGGATGAACCCCGATCCTCGGTTCGTAAGCGCAGGCCGCCTTTGAAAAAAGGCGGTTTGCTTTTTATCCCGCCCCCGTTATAATGCTGTTTTCGATATTCCTGATTGATTAAGGAGATAGATTTAGTGGATATGACACTGCTCGAAACGCGGGGTCTTGTCAAGAAATACGGCGGGCGAACGGTGGTGGACCATGCGGCGATTACGGTCGAGCAGCGTTCCATTGTAGGACTGCTGGGCCGGAACGGGGCGGGCAAAACCACGACATTCCGGATGACCATCGGCATGATTATTCCCAACGACGGCTCGGTGATCTTCGAGGGTACGGATATTACCCGGCTTCCGATGTACAAACGGGCCCGGCTGGGGATGGGGTATCTCTCGCAGGAGCCCAGCGTATTTCAGCGCCTGACCGTACGCGACAACCTTAGGGCGATCCTTGAGACGATGTCAATCTCTTCGAAGGAGCGTGACCGCCGTGCGGATATGCTCGTTGAGCGGTTCGGCCTGAGTGAAGTAATACATTCGCAGGCACGGTTCCTCTCGGGCGGTGAGCGGCGAAAGCTCGAAATCGCGCGGGCGATGGTGACCAATCCGTCGCTGATTTTGCTCGATGAGCCGTTTAGCGGGGTTGACCCGATTGCGGTCGAGGAGCTCCAGGGCGAGATTCGCCGGCTGGTGGCCTCGGGGCTTAGCGTGCTGATCACGGACCACAACGTCGAGCGGACCCTCGAAGTGGCCGATAAGGCGTATATCATGGACCACGGCAAGGTGATCGCTCACGGCAGCCCGCGGGAGATCATCCGAAACGACCTGGTCAAGAAGAGCTACCTCGGCTCGACGTTCAAGGGTGATGAATTTGACCACATGGAGTAATGTCAGTACTATAGATAGACGGGCGATAAAATGGTTGATGTAGAAAAATGCAAACTGACGAGGTATCCGGCGCAGGTGCTTACCGAGCCGGCAAAGCCGATCGAGACCATCGACGACAATATCCGTCAGCTTGCGGACAGAATGATCAATATCATGATCGAGACCAAAGGTGTGGGCCTGGCCGGTCCGCAGGCGGGGGTAAATTTGCAGATTTTTGTCGTTTCCATAGACGGTACGCGCGAGCACGCACGGGTGTATATCAACCCCGAGATTGAGACCGCCGGCCAGATCGAGGAAAACGAAGAGGGCTGCCTTTCGATCCCCGGTTTGTATACCCGCATCCGCCGCTACAGTGAGTGTACCGTTACCGCGACCGACCTGGAGGGCAACCGGTTTACCCAGAGCGGCGAGGGGCTGCTGGCCCGGGCGTTCCAGCATGAGTACGACCACCTGCAGGGCAAGATGATTAAGGACCGCATGAGCCGGGTCGCAAAGATCGCCCATCGTAAAAAACTCAAAGAACTCGAAGAAAATTTCCACCCGGAGTAGATGCTTTGGGGCCGGTTGTCAAGGCAAAGAGATGTATGAGGATTGTGTATTTCGGATCATCTTCGTTCGGTATCCCGTCGCTCGAGGCACTTCGCCTTTCGCGTCATGAGCTGGTGCACGTTTTTACCCAGCCGGAGCGGCCTACGGGGCGAGGCAAAAAGGTTCAGCCTACCGATGTCGAGTTCTGGGCTCGGGAACATGATTTTCCCTATACCGAGGCGGAGAATATCAACAAGGCTGAAATGCTCGAAAAAATACAGGCCCAAAATGCGGACCTGCTCGTAGTCATTGCTTTCGGCCAGTATGTCTCGCAAAAGGTGATCAAATCATTTCCCGCAGGGGCGATCAATGTCCACGGCTCGCTATTGCCCGATTATCGCGGCGCGGCTCCGATCCATCATGCCCTCCTGGACGGCAAGACGGAAAGCGGCATTACGATCATCACCCTTGCAAAGGAGATGGATGCGGGATTGATGCTGGCCAACGCTTCCACGCCGATTGAGCCCGAGGACAATGCCGGTACGGTTCACGACCGCCTGGCCAATCTTGCGGCCCCGGTTCTGATGGAAACTATCGACAAGATCGAGAACGGAACCGCCGAATATACTCCGCAGGACGACGCGAAGGCGACCTTTGCCTCCAAGCTGACCAAGGAGATGGGCCGCATCGACTTTCACCAGCCTGTTGAGGTGATTTTCAACAAGATTCGCGGCCTGTGGCCCTGGCCCGGTGCCCAGACACAGTTTCAAAAGCAGGGCGCCGGTAAAAAAGAGAAAGTTCTGCTGGCGGAATCGCAGATCATTGATAAAGTTTGCGATTGTGACCTTGCGCCGGGCACGCTGGATGAGAACCTTAACGTGGTCTGCCAGCCGGGTCTGCTTAAAATTGAGCGGCTGCGTCCCGCGGGCAAGGGCATGATGAACTTCAAAGATTTTGTTAACGGCCGCCATATCGAGCCGGGCGATGCGTTTCTCTCCGCCCAGCCGGAAAAGGGGGCCTCCTGATGACAGCAAAGCCGGACATTTCCGCCCGCCGTCTTGCCCTTGGGGTGCTTGATGAACTCAAGCTCAAAAAAGAAACCGCCCAGCAGAAACTCCATCAGAAACTTTCTCGCACAGCCAGCCCCGCCCATGCGACCGACCTGGTCATGGGTGTGCTTCGCCATCGAAAAACGATTGATCGTGCCGTAACGAAAATCTGCGGCAAGCGCATCGACCGCATCAGCCCCAAACTGCTCAACATCCTGCGTATGGGTACGTATGAGCTTTTGTACTGCCCGGATACGCCGGATTATGCCGTAATTAACGAAGCGGTTGACCTGGCCGGGGGCTTTTCCGAGAAGCAGAAAGGTTTTGTCAACGCCTGTCTTCGCAGCATCCAGAAAGCGATCCGCAAACGAACTGCAGTGCGAAAAAAGCCCGCCTCGGATGCGATCCCGCAGACGCCGGATCATGCCTGCCTGCTCCATACTTCCGTGCTGCCTGACCCGGGGCAAATGAAAAAATACCTCAGCGAAGCGTACAATCTTCCTGAATGGCTCGTAGCCCTCTGGCACAAACACTACGGGGATGAGAAAACGCTGCAGATTTGCCGGGCCAGCCGCCGCAAACCCTCGATTTGCATCTATCCCAACCATGCCCACATGACCCTCGAACGTCTCGCGGATTTGTTCGATAAGGCCGGCATCGAGTATCATCACCCGGAAAAAACGCGCTATTTCCAGTTGAAATCACACCAGCGAATCACGGAACTGCCCGGGTATGAGCAGGGGCTGTTTTTCGTGCAGGACCCGTCCGCGGCGGCGGTGATCGAGTCGCTGGCTCCCGAAACCGGGGATACCGTTCTCGATCTCTGCGCGGCACCGGGGACCAAAACGATCCATCTCGCGGGGCTCATGAAGGACCAGGGCACGGTCGTGGCCACCGATATCAACCCGAAAAGGCTCGATATTCTCCGTCAAAACGCCAGCCGGATGAACCTTCAGGCTATCGATGTACACTCGTATATCGAGTTCCAGATCAGCCAAACCCGTCACGAGTTCGACCTGATTCTCGTCGATGTCCCCTGTTCCAATACCGGGGTGCTGGCTCGCCGGGTCGAGGCGGCCTACCGGTTGACGAAAAAAGCCTTTGAATCCATTGAAAAAACCCAACTGGAGCTGCTGATAAAGGCGGCAACCCTTGCCTCGGAGAAAACCCGGATATGTTACAGCACCTGCAGTATCTGCCCGAGTGAAAATGAGGCCATTTTGGATGCGTTTTTAAATGTTCGCAAAGACTATCAGCTTACGTCACAGACCCTGACCCTGCCGCGGGCGGATGTGACCGATAATATCGACCATGACGGGGGGTTTTTTGCGGTTCTGGCGCGAAAATAGTCCGATAATACCGTTTTTCTCAACATTGATAATCCCGCATATTCCTAATCCACACGTTATCCACAAATACCATTTACATTGTGTATAACTTGTTCACAATAATTTTTTTTCGCGCGCAACCCCCTAAGAAATGTACACCTACCGGATGTGGAAAAGAAACTGCGCAAAACAGCGTTGAATTCTTGTTTCCATTTCTTACGATGGACTGTTAACAAAAGGCTAACAATTGGAAATCTGAATAATGGATTATGCAGCATGCAGATGGAGTACTCGAAGATGAACACCATTTTCACGGATGAAATCGAGGCAATTCTTCAGGCCCTCTCGGAACGCCTGGGACAGCAGAAGTACAGGGTTTGGTTTAAGAATTCGACAAAATTTACTCTCGCCGAGGAAATTCTTGAGATTGGCGTGCCGAATCATTTTATCGGCAGTTGGATTGAGAGCCATTTTCTCTCGGATATTTGTTACTGTGTCAAATCGGTAACGGGGCGGGAGTATAAGATTACCTTCCAAATTGACCCGGCGCTTTCGCAAAGCCAGCGCAAGTCGATTTTGGATTCGCAGGCCCAGCATGTCACCCGTGCCAACAGCACTTCGACCCGCCGGCGGATTCGCCCTTCCGCGGTTCAGCCGGGCGACAACAGCAATCACCGGCTGAGTAATTTTGTGGTTGGTTCCGGCAATGAGCTGGCGTACAACGCGGCCTCTTCGGTCGTCAATGCTGAAAAGAGTCCGTTTAATCCGCTTTTTATCCACGGCGGATACGGACTGGGCAAGACCCACCTGCTCCAGGGACTGTGCTATGAATATCGTGCCAAGCACCCCGGGGCCCGCTCTCTGTATGTTTCGGCGGAGGATTTTGCCAACCAGTTTGTCCTGGCACTGAAGACACAAAAGCTCGATGTATTCCGCACGAAGTTTCGCAACCTCGAACTTTTAGCGATTGACGATATCCACTTCCTTGCAAGTAAACCCTCGATGCAGGAAGAATTTCTCCACACGTTCAATACGATTGACCTGGCGGGCAAGCAGGTTGTCCTGGTCTCAGACGCGCATCCTAAGATGATCGGCAAGCTGACCGAAAAACTCGTCAACAGATTTGTATCCGGCATGGTCGTAAAGATCGAGACGCCGGACCGGAACACTCGCGTGCAAATCTGTAATAACTGGGCAAAGAATATGGATAAGGACATCCCAGCTGATGTAATTGACTACATTGCCGAGAATATGCGCACCAATGTCAGGGAGCTGGAAGGTGCGCTGCTCAAGCTGGTCGCTTTTGCTTCTTTGAGCAAATCCGCCGTAAGCTTGGCTATGGCACAGGAGGTGCTGGCTGACCATATCTCGAGAACGGACCCCATCGTTCATATCTCGGATATCGCGTCAGCCGTGACGACGTATTTCGGGGTGACTACTGCCGATATTTACTCCTCGAAGAAGGACCGTACCGTGAGCCTTGCCCGCTCTTTTACAATGTATCTTTCGCGAAAATATACGCGGATGAGCTTCCCGGAGATCGGCAAACTGCTTGGCGGCAAGAATCATGCGACGGTGATCCTGGCCTGCCGGAAAGTCGAAGACCTGGTCAAACGCAATGCGGATATAAAGTGGATCGGCCAGAGTGGTAATCGCATTACCAAGGCGCCGTTAGCGCTCAACCAGTTGATCGAATCGATCTCCTGAGCGGGAAACTGCGACAATGCTGCATTTTGGCCGGGGTGTGAAAAAAAAGCAGCGCCGAAGGAGGACGACGCTGCTTAAAATGAGGCGGGCAATCTAGTGCAATTTTTTGGAGGAGTTTATTTATTTTATTAACTCCCGCTTCACTTCTATCTACGAATCTGGTGTTCATGAGTTCGTGATAATTGTCACGAATCCGAAATATTCCCCATATTCTATCGGAGAAAATCCCTGTTTTTTGCGCAAAAAAAAGGCCCCGATCCGTCGGGGCCGATTTATATTGAAAGGAGGTAAAAATGACTATGTTAGCAATTCTTAACTCACTGTACGCGAAATGGATTGGCCGGTTCGGGAAGAAAACGAAAATACGGCGTTTTTTTTGTCCGTAAAGCGGCGTCATTTGCGGTTGGGGTGAATTGTTTTGATACGGGCGATATTATCGGTTACACTAAATGTTTGGTATTGTCACTCTTTGGAGTCTGAAATATGGAATATGCTGTAGGACAAACCGGCCGGGTGATTGCGGCACGCCTTACAGAGGGCGAGTTGCTGTATGATTCAATTGAATCCCTGGCGGAAAAGGAAAATATCAAGTCCGCCGCGGTCTTGATTACCGGCGGGATGCGAAAGGCCAAAGTGGTCGTCGGTCCGCTCCAGGAAACGCCCAAACTGGAGCCGAATTTCCGGGAATTTACCGGCCCGGGTGAAACCTTCGGCGTGGGTACGCTCTATTGCGACGACGAAGGCAAACCCAAACTGCACTTGCATGCCGGGATGCAGCGGGACCGGGATGTCGTCGTCGGATGCCCGCGCGGCGGTGCTTCTACGTTTTTGATCCTGGAAGTCACGATCATCGAGATTACGGGTATTGACGCGGCCCGGCTGCCCGATCCGAAAATGGGCCTCAAACTCTTGACCATCAAATCTTCGGAGTAAAAAGCTGCCATGATGCATGACATTCTCTCCATGATGCTCAGCCAGGGCGAAGTGATGGTTATTGTTGTCATCACGGCCATCCTTGTGTTCATCATCGCCCGCAAGACAAAGAAGAAGTGATAAAAAAAACAAAGGCTCGCAATGAGCCTTTGTCTGTCCCCGACGTACTGAAAAAGATGTCATTACGGGTAATAAAAACATCTTACCAGCACAATGTCCTGGTCTATTCGCGTTGATTACTTTCTCCGTTTACGAAGCATCAGCCCGCCGGCGGTAAGCAAAAAGATTGATGCAGGTTCCGGGACGATATCCGTATACACCTGGATGTATATGTCGTCGTAGGTTCCTGCGGTGCCGATCAGCTTGACCTGCTGGATGTTGCCAAGGTTCAGCCCCTGCGTATCGGCCAGTGTCCAGTTTGACATCAGTCCATAGAAGGTGTACGAACCATTCGTTCCCTGGATTTCGACGCGTTCGCCCGGTCCCTTGAATTCCATCCATACGCGCTCTACGCACTGGTTTTCTTCAAGGTCAAACGTGATGACATCCACGGTGTTTTGCAGGTACAGCACGGCATTAACGTTAGGGTAAAGAGATTCAAACTTGAACGAATGTTTCCACGTGGGAATCGAGCTGTTATTAATAGCAAGATCGTGCACAAAGACCGATGACGCAAATGCGGTCGAGTATCCGCCGGTCTGGTCGTGAATGTAGTCCTCGATGACTACGCTCGCTGCGCGCACTGTGCCCGCTGAAAAAATCAGCATCAGCCCAGTGATGAGCGCGATGACAAAAATACCTGGGTTTCGCATGAAACCACCCTCCGAATATTGACTTATCCCTAATACTAAATTCGGCGCACTTACAACATACGTGCGATTACAACAAAACGGTGGTTTCCCTCCTATTCCTGCTTCTTAACAAAGAGCCGACGGCGCAGTTTGCTATGCTGGTTGGCGCACAAACATCACACGTCAAAGTTTCGGTAGTTTTCGTCCTCTCACTCCATGAAAGTATACCTACATTACCACAGTTATTATCGGATGTCAAGGTTTATTTTAAAATAGGTAAAATTTTTTCACACTGGGATTGTGAATATTTGCGGTGAATAAAATGGGGTTTATTCCCATAAAAAAGTGGTTTACGTTGAATTTTCCCATTTTTACTTGACTTCATGTCGACCTGTGATATAAACAAAATCAACCTTAGAGTTTGAAAGGGGGTTATGATGAAAAAAGCAAAGCAGTACCACAGGCGGGTGGTTTCAAGGAGGATGTATGTCTCGCGGCAGAATTTGTTATGGAAGCCCTATTGAACTGCCCCCGCACCTGTAGATATACAACGAGCTAAGGATGGGGTTTATATGGGGCTGAAGGATCAGCCCTTTTTTATGCGCTCCTAGGGGGTTGTGTCGTACCCAATAAACTCGCTTAAATAGGTTGCCTGAGCCCCGAGACATGAAATGCCTGCAAGGACCCAGGCACACCTTCTGCATGCTTGTTTTCTTTTATAACATCTTCGTATCGACAGATTTGTAATGGGGCTTAATCTCAAAATTACGTATCCAAGTAAATGTGGACCTTTAATGCGTGCATCAATATCGGTTCAGGTCAGGGATGCATGGGGCAGTATCCCATTTCATCGCAGAGATCCTTGATTTGACTCCAGACGTTTGGATCACGGATGATCTCGACAGCGACCGGGAAGATCAAGCATTCTTCCTGGGTCAGATGATCCGTCAGGCTCTCAATGAGATATTTTGAAATTGAATTGAGCCGGATTTTAAAGTCTTTGAGGCGTTTTTCGTCAAAACTTGCGATCAGCCGGACCAGGTCGGAGATTGCGATTTTGATGTAAACATGATCCCCCTGGCTGGTTTGGGTCAATGAAGTCCACCCGAACTTTGCAAGATATGGATAGATCATATCGTCTTCTCGCTCGAAGTGCTGGCGGATGGCGTCGAGGTGCTCGATGATATGACAGAGCTTACGAAACGGGCTGCTGATATCGGTAAGTTGTTTGCTGTCTTGGATTTCCTTGTTCACATCTTCAAGATCCGCCAAAAAGCACCTTAATAAATCGTGTTCCGCAATGCACAGCCGCAGGACGTGATTGGCGGGAATGCAATCCCGGATATCGACGGCCCCGTTTTCGTCGCAAACCCCCATCAATAAAAAAGATGCGGACAGATGGCGGGCAAGATGTTCAGAGTAGCCGGATTTGATGAGGTCTTTCTGGGCTTGTTCAAGCTCGCCGGGCAGGATTCGCGGGAACAAATCGTGGGCTTCCTGGCGGAGTTGATCAATATTTGTGGACTTATTGATTTTCTGCAGTAACTTCGCAAGTGCTTTTCTGTGGCTGGATGGCTGGGTCTTTCCCATTTGGTTTTGCCTTTCTTTTTCCTGATTCTCTGCCTGTACCTGTTTTTTACATTTTATTCCGGCCCATGTCAGGGCCAGATGTGGGTATTTGTCAATGTCCAATAAATTGATGTAATTACTACAAATTTCGGGGGCTTTGGGTTTTGATATTTTTTTCAGGGATCAAAAAAATGTTTTTCGGATGCATAAATCCATATTTTTTTATAGCACGTGACGTTCAAGGGGGCGTGGAAATGTCATACTAATCCTTGATTTTTTGTGCCAAATATGATAAATATACTTCAGTAGGTATGCAAAATGCACGTAGTAACAATAGCTTCATCTTATGTTTCGTTTTTCAGGGGTAGAGGCAGTATGGAAATGTTACGTAGAAATGTCCAGAATATCCTTATCGCGGCTGTTTTATTCATTCCGACCTGCTTATTTGGTCAAATCCAGGTTTGGAATGGCACTGTAAGTTCTAACTGGTCCGAGGTGGCCAACTGGAACACATTTTCCGTTCCATCGACGGGTGACCAGATTCAGGTCAGCGGTTCGGGCAGTTTTGAGTGTATCGCAGATGATATCGGTTACCTGGAGGTCAGCGAGGTGAAAGTTGTTGGCCGGGAGCTGATCCTGAGGGGCAATACCTATCTCAAGAATAATGCCGTGGTGCGGGATTTTCATATTTCCGGAGGGGGGACAGTGACAATTGAGGCCGGGGCCACCGCGGAACATACCCGCTGGACGCGGATCGGCAGAGTTACGGCTGGGACGATGAATGTCTACGGGACTTTTCTGACCGGAACCGAGCGTTTTGATGTCGGTTTTGACGGTGCGGTTGGGTCGGCATTGAATATTTACGAAGGCGGCCTGGTTCAGGCTGACGGCGGGGCGGTTTTTGATGTTTACGAAGGCAGTGTGATCAATATGTATGGCGGAACCCTGAAAAAGGCTGGGGATCAAGTCAGTACGTTTGGGGCTTTGATCAATACAGGGAAAATCTATTTTCCTCATCCCGGTGCGGACTATACACTGACTTACGAAGCTGACGGTTATACGTATTTGACCGTTACGATCCTGCCGGCCGATACCAGCAAAGCGCATTGGCCGCACCCGCAGGATGGAGCCAATCTTTCCCTGGGGGATACGGAAATCTCATGGACGCCGGGCGATGATGTCCTTTCACAGGATGTGTATATCTGTGATGACCTGGATGAAATAAACGCCGCTGATCCCGGGTCGGCTTGTTATAGGGGCAATTATCCGTCCGCTCAGATGACTCTAAACGTTTCCGCTCTGGACTCAGGTAAAAAGTACTACTGGCGGGTGGATACGAATAAATCATCCGGAACTGTGCCGGGTGATGTCTGGTCGTTTAACAAAATCAAGGGTGAGTTTTACGGCATGGATTACAGTGGCGGTTTCCCGGTGGACTATGTAACAGTTCAGTCGCTTCAGGGGCTGGTCAACCGGGCCGGAGCGCGGTTGTATACCTACAAGTGGGACACGGATTTTTACTGGCTGGGCAAGATGCCGGAGCTGGCGTTTTTGGAGCCGACCGTGCTCGGTGATAATGCGGAGGTCTTTACGATCCCGGAATTCGCAGGGGTCACGGATACCATGGTGGTCTATGACCGGGATGATTGCCGGGCGGCGGTGCTGGTCGCGCTGACCGCAGCGGGCATTTTGGATTCGCTGGCGGTGGAAAATGACGACATCGCCTATATGCAGGGGCTGGGCTACAGTATTCACACGGACAGCCGGGCGGACCTGCGGGGGCGATGGAGCAGCAATGAGACCGCCATAACCTGGGCATATAATAACCTCCGTGGAGATTGTATAGACAGTATGGCCGGGATCGACCCGGTCGAGGGGGCCCTGATTAAGGGTGCGGACTTGTTCGTACAAAACAAGATGTTCGTCTTTCCGCTTGATGCGCATGGGGTGAACATTAATTACCAGACGAATATCCAGGATCAGATTCTTTCCACGTATCCCGCCGGGTCGAAGGTGCACGGCTGGTGGAGCAAAGAGGTTCGGGATGTCCATTACTTGAGCGAATTTGGCCTGACGGTAGGGCAGGTGGCGCCAAATACGTCGTTCTTCTCAAAGCTGGACAAGCCGGCCGAGCCCCTGGTGCAGAACCTGTCGCGCGAGAAGGTGGTGTACAATCCTTCAAAGACGTATGTGACGATCTCATTCTCGCAGGGCGATTCGCTGCACTTCTGCCAGAAGGAAAACCTGACGCAGATGACCAATGCCAGCTCGATCGAGCCTGGCAAGGCCGTTGCGGAAAGATATGCGTTCGGACAGATGCATTCGACATTCCAGTGGGACCTTCAGCCACTGGTTGTGAAGCACCTGTATGACATCAAGCCCGATCACATGCTTTTTACCGCCAAGGGGTATGGCTATACGAATCCGACGATCCAGTGGCAAAACGGCTTCATGAATCAACATTGCAATGATTCCCTGTATTACATGGATAAGGTTGGGGTGATTGACTATATGCTCAACGACAGCGAAGCGACGGATGTGGCAAATTATGAATCGATCCGCAAAATTTGCCGCAAGGTTCATCCGCGATCTATTGTTTACAAGGGCCAGCTTGACGAGAGCGATGATGAGGACGATTCTCCGATGGTGATTGAAGGGGTGCCCGTCTTCCCGGATCCGGTTTTCGGGGTGGAGGACGAATTCAGCAATTTCTATGTGCAGGATACGATTGACGCGATGGTGGCTTCCGCGAATAAGCGGCAATTTTACTGGGTGTTCCTCAAGCACAGCACCAATGAGCAGGAGGTGGAGCTTCTGTTCGAGGCATTGCAGGGGTATCCGCAGTTTGAGATCCTCGATTTTAATACGTTTATCGAATTCTACCGCGAGCGTGCCGGCGTGAAATACGGCGATTTTGACAATGATGGAAATGTGGATGCGGATGATGTTACCCGGCTGGCGGGCTGCTGGGGCACGAGCCTGGGAGATGCGGATTATGACCCGGTGTGTGATATTTCGTACCCGAGGGGCAACCGCGTGGACTGGGCGGATTTCGTGAAAATGGCTGATTCGTGGATGAAGTAGGGGGCTGGCGGAGTTATCTTACAAGAAAGCGACCGGCTTTATCCTCTTCTAACCGTCTATTTCATAGTTGTTTATGAGTTGGCGTTCGACGTGCTTACATTTTACTCAATACCCTGAGTAAATTTACTCAATGTATTGAACAAATTGTCAGATACAAAAGTGGATGACGAATTTCCAGAGGAAGTAGAAAAAGCCCAGACCCAGGAACTCCATGCTTTGTCCTCGGTATCGAAGTTTCTGCTGCTGTAAACAGTCCGGCTCGGGAGAAGGTTATTTTCGGCCCGTGTCAAACGTTCGGAAGAACTGCATTTGACGCATGGTCGTCAGGTCATCCGATTCGAGGGTGTCAAATCGAAACTTTTGGGCTTCCACCAGCGGGAAAGTGACCACCTGTACGGGATGAATTTTTTGCACATCTGCCAGTTGTATCCATTTTCCGTCCTGCTCGCAGGAAAGTTTGTAGCGTTTGAGGCTGTCGAAGCATTCCACGACGCGGATGGCATTGATTTTGACCGGCTCGGGAAAGGTCAGCTCGATCCAGGGATTTTTGTCGTCCCGGGCTGAGCGCCAGTAGGACCAGAAGCTTTCGTCCAGTACAGCCTTGCCGGTATAGTCCCAGCCGTCCTGCTTGGTTTTGTCATAGGAGGAGTATTTCACAGCGGTCGGCCGATACGGCCCGAAGATGGTATCGGCCGGCTCTACCTCTTTGGCCGGTTTGTCCAGTGTAAGTTCTACAATGGTATCTATCTGATCATGATCTTTTTGCGGGAGGGAAATCTCGATGTATTTCGAGGTTTGGTTTACTGTCACATTTCCACCGGTCCGAGTGCGGGCTTTCGTGATTTTCGCGTCGATTGGGGGCAGCGTTTTCGTTTCTTTGCCTTGCCAGTCGAGTATATGCAGAAATACGGAGTCTTTTCGATAGGTCGCGGCCGACCAGAAGTCCGGTTTAAACGGGCCGCCGCGAGTGGCGTAAATGGCGGGGCCGTGTTCGCTGAGCCAGCTTCCGATTTCCCGCAGCCGCGCGGCGGTCCCAGGCTCAAAGCTGCCGTTCGGGTCCGGGCCGACGCCGATGAGGAAATTGCCGTTGGAGCCAACGGTCAGCACCAGCGACTGGATACATTCCTTCAGCGGTTTGATCTTGTCATTGGGGTTCCAGGACCAGTGCCCGCCGAGGGTCATGCAGGTCTCCCAGGGTTCTTCCCGGAATTCGCCTACCCGCTGTTCGGCGGTGGCGTAATCGCCGGACAGGATAAAGCGGTCGTTGATGACCGCGCCGGGCTGGAGCTGATAGACCATTTGGTGGATGTCCTTGATTTGATCGCGAAACGGTTCCATTCGGCCGGGCGCGTTGTCGAACCACATGACCGGGATCGGGCCGTAGTTGGTGCAAAGCTCGCGGGTCTGGTTTTTGACGTATTGCAGATAGGGGCCCTGGTTAGGGTCGCAGTAATTGGGGTGCTTCCAGTCGGAAATGCAGTAGTACGGGCTAAAGGCCAGGCCGCCCTCATGGCATGCAGTGGCGATTGCCTGGGTGATGTCTTTGCCGTAGGGCGATTTGGGCGAGGTGATCTTGTAGTCGGTATAGTCGGTCTCAAACAGGCAGAAACCATCCATATGCTTGGTGATGAATACGAGGTATTTCATACCGGCTTGTTTGCTGAGCTTTACCCAGTTGTCCGGGTTGAAGCTTGCGGGGTTCCATTTTGTATACAGTTTGTCGTACACTTCAATGGGGGTTAGGCCCTCCGGTTCTACGGGGTGCCAGTCGCAGATATGCGGCGTATAGCGGGACCAGCCGATCTCCTTGCCGGTCAGGGTGACCGGTCCCCAACTGATCATGATGCCGACGCGGAGGTCTTGCCAGCGGTTCAGTGCCTGGGGGTCGGCATGCAGGGAATTGGCCGGGGAGGCATTTGCAGAAAACTGGCAGCACAGAACGATCAGCACAGCAAAAACGGGCAGGTATGATTTCATAAATATCTCCAAATTGAGAAAACAATTAAAGCAAAAAGTGGATGACGAATTTCCAGAGGAAGTAGAAAAAGCCAAAGGCCAGGAACCGCATGTCCTCGGTATCGAGGTCGCCCCGGCGGTAAACGATCAGGCCGATGCTGATGACTAAATGCGCCCCGGCGACGATAAGAAGCACAATAGCAGCCGGCTGGAAGAAGAAAACCACGCCGGCAAAAACGGCAGCGTCGATCAGTATACCTACCAACAGTGCGGTGAATACTTCAAAGAAACTATATCCGGGATTTTCGTTGTTTGCAGTAAACACCAATTATACTCCGCAGGATTCTCATTCTCTATTCTTCTGGCTGGATGTTCAGCAGTGCGCGGAACTGGTCAAGTTTGGTAGTATATACGCGGGAAAAGAGCAGTTTGCGGGGGCGGTCCATCTGGTCATGGAATTCAATCGTATGGTGGAGCAGGCCTTCGTGGAGGTCCGGGTTTTTAACGCCCAGGCTCTGGACGACCGGTTCGCCGAGCAGGCGGGGTTTTAGCAGGGCAAAGCCGCCCTCGGTTTTGGCCAGGTAGCACAGGTCCTTTTTGCGGCATTTACCGATCCGCTTGTTGGGAAAGCATTTACAGACCACGGCGGAATTGGGCAGGGTGCGGGGGATTTTCCGCTGGATGCCGCGGTCGGGCTCCCTGATGCCGAAAAGCCGGATCAGGACCGGATCGAGCAGCAGGGCCGAGAGGTACTTGATCCGCTTACGGCAGAAGTTGAACATCGCCAGGCAGACCAGGAACAGGAAAAGGTTGATAATGAAGGCCAGCGTGGGCGAAAATGCGTAAATTGCGGCCAGGGCTGCGGTTACGGCCTTGGAGATGATCTCAAAGATGGCGTCGAGCGTGGGAATCGGCGAGATCAGCACCAGCAGCTCGAAGAAGAATTTGACCGTGTGGATCACGACAATATTGATCGCGATTGCGATGACCATCAGGGCATTGGCGGGGATATCGAGAAACCCGGCAGAATAGGCAACTGTGGTTGCCTCGGGCGGGGCGTTGCTTCCGGCCTGGGTCGCTGCCATGAAGATGACGGAATAGGCGATAACCGAGGCATAGGTCTCGGCCTGGTCGGCCAGTTCGGCTACGGCCTTGGTGGGCGTGGTAAACTTCGGGGCGGAGGTCAGGAGGGTAAGGCCCAGGAACGCGGCGAAAACGAGGGGATTATTGAGGGCCGGGTTGCCGGTGATGAGCTGATTTTCGGGCAGGGGCACCCATTCCTGGGAAGAGGCGATGGAAAGGCCCGAGAGGCAGGTCAGCCCGAAAAACGGCGATACGGCCACGGGAGCCAGCGGTCCGAGGGCCTCGGTGATCGGGACGGTCTCGATGAGCCTTTCAGCGGCGAACTGGTCTTCGGAAAAATCCTTTTTGCCGTAAGGTTCTTGCGCAAAAGAAGTTGTGAGCGTAAAGGCGAGGAAAACGAGGGCGACAAGCAATGCGAGGATGAGCTGATTGGGGCGTTTTTTCGTCATTTTTCGGTCTCCGGTTCGTCGGGTAGGTCGCAGAATTCGGGTTTTATGGTGGCGATATAGGGCAGGTCGCGGAAATTATCCTGATAATCGAGCCCGCAGCCGATTACAAAGCCGTCTTTGGGGATGTAAGCCCCGACGTGGTGGATGGGCACCTTGCGGGTGTGCGGTCCCTGCCGCTGGAGCATGACACAGACGCGGATATCGGCGGGTTTGTGCGGTTTGATCGCGTTAATGATCTCGCAGAGGGTGTTGCCGGTGTCGTAGATGTCGTCGAGGATCAATACCGAGTGAAAGCGGATATGCACGGGTGTATCGAGCAGATCAATGTTGACTTTCCCGGAGGATTGTGTGGAATGGTAGTAGCTGGCGGCGGAAATGGACTGGAAGTTGAATTTTTTCTCATCGAGCAGGCCCGTCTGGCGGAGAAGCTGGGTAAAATAGACCGCACCGCTTAGGACGGACAAAACGGTGACTTTGAGGGTGTCCTTGTAAATGTCCTGGAGCTGTCCAGCGATCTCGCGGGCCATGGCGCGGACTTTGTCTTCGTCGATGAGAACCTGGTCAATGATGTTTTCGGGTTTTGGATTCATACGAGATATCATAGCCCAAAGCGAATATGAGTGCAAGAGTGGGTTTTTTCGGCCAAAAAGGGGATTCGGAAAATCGTAATCGGGATAAATCAGGTTTGCAATCGAGGCAGGTTCGGCTATAATTCGGGTTTATGGACTTATTGTGTGGAAAACTATGCAAAAGGACAAAATGAAAAGGATATGGATATTATTTTCGGCTTTCCTGGTGTTCGGTGCTGTAATGGTCAGCGGGGAGACTTTCCGGCTGGGCAAGGACCAGGACTGGGAAACGGTGGAATCGAGCGAAGAAGGATCGTTTGTGCTCGGGGTTTCGCAGCTTAAGCGTGCGATTGAAGAGGGCGATCTCAAAAGGGCTGACGAGATTGTTGCCGGCCTGAAGACGGAGCACCCCCAGCTTGCGGGCGAGGATCTCGATGCGTACATGAAGGCCGAGCGGCTCTATGCCAGGCGAAAGTTCGAGGATGCCATCAAGCGTTACGACAAGTTTCTGGATGAGTACCCTGAGAGCTGGCTGTATGAATCGGCACTGGAGAGGAAGTTTTCGCTGGCCAACCGTTTTCTTAATGGTGAAAAGCGCCGGGTGCTGGGTTTTGTGTACCTGCCGGCGTATGAAGAGGGTGTCAAGATGATGAACCAGATCGCGGACCGCGCCGGTCCGTCGCCTGTGGGCTACCGGGCGCTGGTTACCCTGGCCGAGAGTCAGCGGCGCAAGGGTAAGTTTCTGGATGAATACGAAACCTGGGCAAAGATTTCGGACCGCTGGCCGACCGGTGACGAGGGCCGCGATGCCCAGCTTGGTATGGCGTACAGCCTGCATTCAGCATACCAGGGCCCCCTTTTTGACAGTGCGAGTCTTTCGGCGGCGAAAACGTATTACGAAAATGTCGAGCAGCGTTATCCGCAATTGAAAGATGACTATGCGATCCCGGGCAAAATCGATATGGTCAATGAGCAGCGTTCGTACAAGGAGTATCATATCGGGCAGTATTACGAGCGGACGGAGAATTTTGAGTCTGCCCGGATTATTTACCGGTCGGTGCTGGATCGCTGGCCGGATACGACCGGGGCGCGGCTCAGTGAACAGCGGCTCGATGCGATCAATGTCGATGACCCGGCTTCACTGGTCAAGCGGGATGTGTATCGCAGGGCCTTTGACTACAGTGTGTATTTTCTTGATGAATGGATCGGCAAGATTGACCTTAGCGGAGTGCTGAAATAAATGAAGAACACAATGACTCGAATCCTGTTGGCCGTTTCGGTGTGCACGTTTGTTTTGCTGATGAGCGGGTGCAAGGAGGGGGCTGGGTATACACACGGCTGGATGCATCGCGAGGATGTTTCGACGGTGTACGTAGAGATGTTTGACAGTTCGAGTTTCCGCCGGGGGCATGAGTATGACCTGACCGATGCGATCTGCAAGCGGATCGAGGCGGAGACGCCGTATAAGATTGTTTCGGATCGGGACGTGGCGGATACGATTCTCAGCGGCCGGATTTACGCGATTCGCCAGACGGTGCTCAATACAGAGCGGTATACCGGCCGGCCGATGGAACGCGAGATCCAGGTGGATGTTGTGGTGACGTGGAAGAATATTCTCACCGGTGAGCTGCTGGTGGATAATAAGTCGGTCAGTGCTTCTGCGTCTTATTCGACGCAGTTGGTGCCGGCCCAGACGATTGAGTATGCCATCCTGCTGGCAGTGAACCGGACGGGGGAGCGTGTCGTAGAGTTGATGCAGCAGCCCTGGTGATCGGTTTACGGGGCGTTTGCAACTTGATGAAAATGAAATCGATAGATTTTTGAGAGTGATATGTCAGAGAAGCAAAATCAACAATCCCAGGGGCCCGGCGGGTTAGGGCCGGGTAAGGTTTCCGGTGCCAAATACAACCGAAACCCGTTTAGCTGGCTGATTATCGGCCTGATCGTGTTCATGGTGCTGCTGATGCTCGGGCGGATGCAGTCGTCGCAGAAGATTACGTTTTCGCAGTTTCGCGGTTATGTCGAGCAGGGTGCTGTGCGTGAGATTAAGGTACATGCCACGCATGTGACCGGCAAGCTTACGCTCAGTGCTGAGATGCTTGAACGCGAGGAAATGAGCGAAGAATTCCAGATGAGCTACAACCCGGAGATGGTTCCTCGCGAGTATTTTGTGGGCCTGACCGATCAGGGTGTGGATGTCGATTTTGCCGAACAGGACATCTGGGGGCCGCTTTTGTGGAACCTGCTGCCGATTCTGGTGCTGGTGGGGATTATCTATTTCTTTTTCCTGCGGGGGATGCGTGCCGGGGGCGGCGGCGGAATGCTGATGAGTTTTGGACGCAGCCGTCATAAAATCCGCGGTAAGGAATCGACGAAGATTACGTTCAAGGATGTCGCAGGGATCGAAGAGGCGAAGGAAGAAGTCGCCGAGACGATTGAGTTTTTAAAGAATCCCAAGAAGTTTAAAAAGATCGGCGGGCGGATACCGCGCGGTGTTTTGCTGGTAGGGCCTCCCGGCTGCGGGAAGACGCTGCTGGCCAAGGCGATTGCGGGCGAATCTGATGTGCCGTTTTTCAGTATTTCGGGCAGTGACTTCGTGGAGATGTTTGTCGGTGTCGGTGCCAGTCGTGTGCGCGACCTCTTCAAGCAGGCCAAGGAGAACTCGCCGTGTATAATCTTCCTCGATGAGATTGACGCGATCGGGCGAAAGCGCGGTCCCGGTGTGATGAGCGGCGGGCATGATGAGCGCGAGCAGACGCTCAACGCGATTCTCGTGGAGATGGACGGTTTTGATACGAATGACCAGGTGATCGTGATCGCGGCGACGAACCGCGGGGATATCCTCGATAATGCACTGACCCGTCCGGGCCGTTTTGACCGGCAGGTCGTTGTGCCGCTTCCGGATCTGCAGGGCCGGGTCAAGATACTGGAAGTGCATTCGCACAAAATCCAGGTGGGTCCCGGTGTCGATTTTGAGCGGATTGCCCGCGGAACCCCGATGTTCAGCGGGGCCGAGCTTGAGGCATTGATCAACGAGGCGGCGATCAGTGCGAGTATGGCGGATAAGGATCATGTCGAGATGGAAGACCTCGAAGAGGCCCGTGACAAGGTTCGCTGGGGCCGTGCCAAGCGCAGCCGCGTCGTCGATGAGGAAGATAAAAAGATTACCGCCTACCATGAAGCCGGCCATGCGCTGGTTCAGTCCCTGCTCAATGATGCAGATCCGCTGCACAAGGTTAGTATTATTCCTCGCGGCCCGTACGGCGGAGCGACGTTTGCCCTGCCCGAAAAGGACCGTGTGCATTATACCCGCAAGTATTGTATGGCGCAATTGCAGGTTTGCTTTGGCGGTCGGATTGCCGAGGAGCTGTTCTGTGATGATGTGACCAGCGGGGCCATGGCGGATATCCAGCAGGCGACCAGTATCGCCCGCGAGATGGTGATCTCGTGGGGCATGGGTGAGAATGTCGGGCCGATCCGTTACGGCAGTGACCCGGCAATGCAGATGTTCTACCCGGGTTCTTCGCCCGATTATTCGGAAAAGACGGCGGAGACGATTGATGCTGAAATCCGCGGACTGATCGATCAGGCCTATGGGAAAGCCCGAACGCTGATCGATAAGCACAAGGAGAAACTGAATAACCTGGCCAAGGCACTGCTCAAGTATGAAACGCTGGATTCCGTGGAGGTCAAGACGATCCTCGATGGCGGTGAACTCAAGAAACCTACGGTTGCCGACCTGCTTGAAGCCGAACGGCAGAAAGCGGCCCAGGGCGATCCGGACCAACCCAGCCATGGGGATGGCGAAACTTCTGAAGTGTCGCAAGCGGGTGATGAGCCGGCGGATCCGGAAAAATCTGAGGGCCAGTAAAAGCGGAAGGAAGGGGCTTTTGCCTGTCAAATTGAAGGCGGCAGAGTCGTTTCGGCAGGTGCTTTCGGTCAGATGTGAATAGGGGGTTTTGCG
Source organism: uncultured Pirellulales bacterium (assembly GCA_964454745.1). Classification (GTDB taxonomy): domain Bacteria; phylum Planctomycetota; class Phycisphaerae; order Sedimentisphaerales; family Anaerohalosphaeraceae; genus CAYVUI01. Next base: position 23,907 of record CAYVUI010000045.1, read on the forward strand.
TAACCTTATGGCAGGTAACAGGTTATGGATTTTGTGGCTTTTTGGCACGTCTTTTGAAACAGAAAAGGATCAAACGGCGGTTAATTAAGCCGATTCCTGTTAAACCTTTGTTAGGAAACGAACAAGAAGGGGTAGTTTGTTCGTATAGTCGATATAAAAAAAGAGGGGAAAAGTGGTTGTCCCATAATGGGTGTTTTTATTTTGAAGTTATTAATTGGTGTCCGAATTTAGTGGAAAGGAATGATAGATGAAAGCCAGGAAATGTAGTTTGATTCTTGCGGGATTGATTGTAATGGTTTGCGGTTCTGTCCTGATGCCGTGTGTGATGGCAGACAACGGCAATATCGCTACGCTTCGTGAGACGTCTCGGGCGTTTACGACGGTTGCCAAGGATGCGATCCCAGCGGTGGTGGCGATTAACGTCAAAAAAGTGGTCACCCGTTCGGGAGGCGGGGAACTTTATGAGGATTTTTTTGAGCGGTTTTTCGGCAGGCCCGCGCCGCGCCGCGAGCAGTCTCCTGAGAAGCGTGAGTATGAACAGCAGGGAATCGGCAGCGGCTTTTTGATCAGCGAGGACGGCTATATTCTGACGAATAATCACGTGGTTCAGGGGGCATCTGAAGTTTCGGTTACCTTTAATGACGGCACGGAAAAGGATGCCGAGATTATCGGCGCTGACCCGCGGACAGATGTAGCGGTGATTAAGATTGAAGGCGATGGGTATCCGTATATCGAGATTGGCGATTCCGATGCGCTGGAGATCGGTGAGTGGGTAATCGCGGTGGGTAATCCTTTTGGGCTGGAGGCGACGGTGACTGTGGGTGTGGTCAGCGCAAAGGGCCGTGGTGCCAATATTACGGAATATGATGATTTTATCCAGACCGATGCCGCGATCAACCCGGGCAACTCCGGGGGGCCGCTTTTGAATATCGACGGCAAGGCGGTCGGGATCAATACGGCGATCGTCAGTCGCAGCGGCGGGTATATGGGCATTGGTTTTGCGATTCCGATGGCCCTGGCCAATGATATTAAGGAGCAACTTGTCGAGACCGGCAAGGTTACCCGCGGTTATGTGGGGATTTATATGCGTCAGGTGGATCCGGATGTTGCGGAATTTCTGGGTTTAAGCGCGAATATGGGTGTGGAGATCAGCGATGTCGTGGAAGATTCTCCTGCGGATGATGCGGGGCTTGAGCCCGGCGATATCCTGCTGGAGATGGACGGAAAGGCCATCCGGGATATGCGCAGTTTCAAACGTGAGATCGCCAAACGCCGCCCGGGCTCGAAGGTAAAACTGGAGATTTTCCGAAATGAAAAACGCCGCGATATTACCGTCAAGCTTGGCTCCCTGGAGGAGTCTGAGTTCGCGATTGAGACGGAAGTCGATCAGCTTGGTGAGCGTTTTGGTCTGACGGTTCGTAATCTAACGGATGAGTTGGCTGAGCAGTTCGGTTATGAAAAGGGGGATGGGGTTTTGATCAGCGAGGTGGAAAGCGGATCGAGTGCCGATGAACAGAAGCTGGCTCCGGGGATGCTGATTATGCGGGTCAATAATCGCGATGTCTCCAACGTCGATGAATTCAACAAGGCGATTGATGCGGTGAAATCGGACAAGGTGCTTGTGCTGGTCAATGACGGCAGGGCATCACGCCTGGTGGTTTTAAAGACCGAAGAGGACGAGCAAGATTAATATCCTGTAGTTTCAAGATGAATAGAAAGTCAGATCGGGCCGCTTTCGAGCGGTCCGGTTTTTTTATGCGCGGAAATTGAGAGACACAAAAAAACGCAATGTTCGCACGCTTAATTCTGTTTTATGGAGGTGGTGATTTCCTGGACTCTCGATTTGAGGTCCGGGTCTTTATGTGTCAGTTCGTTGACCTTGGAGCAGGCGTGCATGACGGTTGTGTGGTCGCGTCCGCCGAGGTGGCCACCGATTTCTTCAAGGCTAAGTGAAGTGAGCGACCGGGCGAGGTACATGCAGATCTGCCGGGGCAGCGCGATGGATTGTGAGCGTTTTTTGGATTGCAGATCCGAAAGCCGCACATCATAGTAAGAGGTGACTGCTGCGATGATATCCGAGATGCTGGTTGGTTTTTCCGCGGTAAAGTCCTGTGCGCCCAGGGCGTGACGGGCCAGTTCGAGCGTGATTTCATCGCCGTTTGTTTTCGCCGTGGCATAGATGATCGTCAGGGCGCCTTCGAGTTCGCGAATATTGGCGGTGACTTTTGAGGCGATATACTCGGCGACTTCTTCGGAAATGGTCAGGCCGCGCATATGTGCTTTTTTCTGCACGATGGCGATGCGGGTTTCGTAGCTCGGTGCGTCCAGGCGTGCGACGAGTCCCCATTTAAAACGGCTGACCAGGCGTTCTTCGAGGCTGGGCAATTCGCTGGGGGCACAATCCGCCGTCAGAACGATCTGCTTGTTGTTATTGTACAGGGCGTTGAAAGTGTGGAAAAATTCTTCCTGGCTCTGTTCACGCTCGCGGAGGAACTGTACGTCGTCGATGACCAGGATATCGACTGTGCGAAAACGGTTCTGGAACTGCGAAAGGGTTCCCTGTTCGATGGCGGAGATAAACTGGTTGACAAATTCCTCGCAGGAGAGGAACTGTATCCGCGCGTTTTGAATATTCTTATCGATTCCGTGGCAGGTTGCATGCAGCAGGTGCGTTTTGCCGAGCCCTACGCTGCCGTACAAAAACAGCGGGTTGTAGGTGTTGCCCGGCGAGTTGGAAACCGCGACACAGCTTGCATGTGCCAGCCGGTTGGAAGGGCCGACGACAAAGGTTTCAAAGGTATAGTCCGGGTGAAGTTTGAATATCTGTTCGGTCTCGGGCAGCGGCCGGGCCGGCTGGGGTGCCCTTGGTTCCTGGGAAACCGTCTGAAAGCAAACGGAAACGAGGTGCCCGGTGATATTCTGAGCGGCCTGGGTAAACGCGGGCAGACAGGTATCGGTCAGGTACTGGGTCATGGAGTTTTCCGGGCAGCCGATCTGCAGCGTGCCGCCGTCGAAGGAGATCGGGTTCAGCTCATCAAACCATTTTCGCGTGTTGATCGGATCGATGGCCTTGACCTTGTCAAGAATGTCACTGTATATTCTTGCCGTCTCCTGTGTCGTCAATTCTCGTGCCTCATTTTATGCGCAGAGCCGAATTTTCGGATCCTCGCTGTTTTGTGTCGGGTTTTCCTGCATCCTTACATTTTTCAGTCCTGAGAGTTCGCTTTCCATAGCGACCCAAACGTCTTACCATAGCAATTTCGATCCCGTTTGTCAAACGAAAAGATGGCGGTAAAGTTCTTTGTTTTTGTATTTCGTGGATATACCCTTACGGGTAGTAAATTTACGCAAGGAAAATTGTAATTTATTACTTTGAAGATATTTACCGCGGATAAAACGGGAATTTTCAATCGGAAGCACTATAAATACTTGAAATAAAGGGACTTTTCGGCGAAACTACCCTGCGGAATTTCTTAGGATACATTTTGGTATCAGACAAAACGGATCGATACGATATGGTTATGGATCTTATTCGAAAAGGATCGTCATGGGATTGTTCAGCAAGACAGCGGATTATATCAAGGATCGCCTGGGTAAGACGCGAAAGAAAATCAGTTCCAGCCTGGGCCGTGTTTTGACGTTTGGACGTGATATTGACGATGATTTGCTCGATGAGCTTGAAGAGACGCTGATCAGTGATGATATTGGTGTTAAGTCCACGATGGAGATTATCGAGGACCTTCGCGATGCCTATAAACGCCGGGAGATCAAAAAGAGCGAGGAGATTCTACCCTTTCTAAAGCAGCGGCTGAAAGGATATTTTCCTGTTGAAAGCGGCGAGCTTGGCAAGGCCGCTTCGGGTCCGACGGTGGTTCTTGTCGCGGGGATCAATGGTGCCGGCAAGACGACGAGCATCGCCAAGCTGGCATACACCCTCAGCCAGGCGGGCCATAAAGTGATCGTTGGTGCGTGCGATACGTTTCGCGCGGCGGCGGTCGATCAGCTTACGATCTGGTCCGAGCGGATCGGCGTTGAAATCGTCAAGCATAAGATGGGGGCGGACCCCTCGGCGGTAGCCTATGATGCCTGCGAGGCGGCGACCGCGAGGCAAGCGGATTACCTGATTCTCGATACGGCCGGGCGGCTGCATACGCAAAAGCACCTGATGGAAGAACTGGGCAAGATTCGCAAGGTGATCGGCAAGAAAATTCCCGGCGGACCGCATGAGGTGCTGCTGGTAGTGGATGCCACCACCGGGCAAAACGCGATTCAGCAGGCCAAGCTTTTTACCGCTGTGATCGAAGTGACCGGTATCTTTTTGGCCAAGCTCGACGGTACCGCCCGCGGCGGCGTGGTTTTGGCGATCAAGGAGCAGTTGGATATCCCCGTCAAGTTCGTCGGCCTGGGCGAGAAGTGCGAAGATATTGCCGAGTTTGATCCGGATGAGTTTGTCGAGGCGTTGTTTACCTGATCATTTTTCCGAGGTGAAGCCGTCCGGGGTAAACAGTACTTTTTGAGATTGGCCGGCTTTGAGGGGTAGGGTCGGCGCTTGGAGCATTGCGTTAATGCCCAGCGGGGTTTTTGCCTGTTCACCGGTCTCACACAGTATGCGGATGTCCGCGGGAAAATTTGTCGGGTTGGTTATTTTCAAGGTCAGTTTGCCGCCCTTATGTGAGACGGTTTTTGCGGTGATGTTGTCAATTTCGCAGAACAGTCCCGTATCCGGCTGGACATAAAGCCCCGGCAGTTCGACCGCGGTCAGCAGCAGAGAGGTTTCGCCCCAGGTCGAATTGAGCAGCACATTTCCGACCATTTCGAGGCCTTCCCAGTCGCTCATATTGACCCGCTCATTGATCCAGCCCGGCGGCAAGGGCCCGATAGGGCGGTCTTTCCTCGAGAGGTATTGTGTCAAATTGTGAGCGATGTCCTGGAGAAGGTGCAGATAACGCAGATCGTTGGTGGCGCGGAAAAGTTTGAGCAGGCTGTCGCCCGAGAGGGTGCAGATCGCCGGTGCACTGTGTTTGTTTTGACAGTTGGCAAATACAGAACCCATGGAATGAATTTTCAGTTGCGCAAAGAGCGAGATTGGCGGGAAGGCAAAGTCATAGGAGACCGTCCAGGTTGCGGCCAGGGCTGCCGCGGCTTTGGCAGCTTCGAGCCAGTAGGAATCTTCGGTGATTTCATAGAGGATCGTAAACGAATCGAGGATGCCGAATGCGGATTCGCTGTCCGGTGCCTGGAGGATTTCGCCCGGGCCTCCAGTAGTCAGTCCGTTTTGTACATCTCTTTCGTAATACAGCTTCGCGGATTTGCATGCGATGTCAAGCCACTGGGGCTTATCGAAGAATTCCGCGGCCAGGGCCAGTCCGCCCGGTGCTGTTGATGCACAGGTCGAACCGCCGATGAGGATTTTGCCTGATTCAATGTCCACAAACTGTCCGAATTGCCCCTGTGTATTCCAGATCTTTTCAAATGCCCCGGCAATACCCTTGACAGCCTGGCTCCAGTTTTCAGGTATATTCTGTTCTCGTTTTTTGATCAGATCGAGCTGCTTAACCAGGAAAAGCAGCGCGTCGGCATTTTTTCGTATCAGGTGCATATCAAACGGGTGCGGCTCAAAGAAACCGTCCCCGTAAAAATTTTCTCCGTCTCCGATCCCGTAAAGCAACCCGGATGCGGATGCCGTCTTTTCCAGTATTGTACCAATATTGCGTATGGCCCGGGTTCGCGTCAGGTCTTCTCCGTCGGTTAGAAAAGCGAGAGTGTTCATCAGTCCGCCAACCCAGCCGACCTGCCAGAGTTCGCACAACCGGTCATGCCAGGTGCCGACGGCGTAAAAACTCTTGGTCTCGATCCAGTTTTCGTGATTGAATTTTTCTTCGACCATTTTCGCTGCCGGTTGGAACGGGATTGTCTGGGCTAAAGAGCCCGGGTTGATATTCTTGCGAATGTCGAGAAACTTTTCGAGCAGCGCATTTGTATTTTCACAATCAAATCGAACCATCTGGAAAGGGATTGATATTGTGCCGTTAGCCAGCAAATCAATCGGCTGCTCCCCGCAAATCACCTGGCCGCACATTGCCTGGCGCTTCGTGCGAACGCTTGGTGACGTGACGGTAATCCGGGCCTCGGTTCGTGTTTCATTTTCATCGATACGGACACCAAAGTTGCCGTAGCGGTTTTCCTGCCCGAGCAGAAGCCACATCCCTGTTTTTGTGTGAGGATTGAAAACGCCTATAGCGGGAGTGGACATATCCGCAGTCGTGAGGTGTATGAATGAATGCAAGCCGTCCTTTTCAAGCCGCGGCAGGTCGGTAATCATAACCTCCGGATCGGGCCTGAATTTTTGAGGATCATCAATCAGCGGCGGATATTCAACTTTGTATACGTCAAATCGGTTTCCCTGGTAAACCGCGGCGGGCATAATCACATAATGTTCACGTGTCCAGTTTGCAATTGGGATTTCAAAGCCCACGGCGGCCTTGAGGAAGGGCCCCCGGGTAATGTCGAAGTTGAGAGCCTGGACGGGGGGCTGCTGGGGGTCGATTTGCTCCTGTTTGAGTGTTACACGACATTCATTGCCGTGATAACTGAGCGTGTCAGAGTAGTCCGGACCCGCGGAATCGATCGGGTCGGCTTTGATCGACTGATCGATCATTTTGTCGATGCTGTAGGTGAACAGGCAAGGGTAGATTTGCAATTTTTTTAATGACACGCTATGTCCTTTCTGTTGCTGTCTTTTTCTTCATTAACCTGCGAGTCGCATGCCCATAAGCTGGAACCCGATATAAATCGCGAACATAATCACAGCCAAAATGATCCACCACATCCAGATGCCGCTTCGGTGTTTGTCGCTGATTTTCTCGTAGGAAGATCGAATCGAAGGCAGTGCTTTTTCCGGCTCGGCCGGGGTCATTAAAGATACAAAAATCATATGAATCGCGAGGATGACGAACAGGTAAAATGCCAGGAGCATGAAGTTCGGCCACCAGTCAAACTTATGTTGTGTGGCAAGATAGGCCCCGCCGACGCCAAGGCATAATGCAGAACCGACCACCAGTGTCAAAAAGGCTGCCGTCGAGTTGGCACGCTTCCAGAGTACGCCAATCAGGAAAACTGCGGCCATGGGCGGCGACATAAAGGCGATCAGCGACTGGAAGATGCTGAACAGGTCCATGTCCTTGATGCTTTCCAGTGACAAGGCGATGGCGATGGCAAGGACAGAGCCGGCGACGGTGACGATTCGACCGACGAACTTGGTATGTTTGGGTGTCGCTTCGGGTACGAACATTTTCTTATAGATGTCGAGGGTAAATACCGTGCTGAGTGAATTAAGCCCGGAGTCCACGGTGCTGATCAAAGCTGCGATCAGTACCGCGACGATCAGTCCGACCATGCCCACCGGCAGGTAATTGGTCACCATCGTCATGTACGCCAGGTCCGGGGTGGAAAGGTCCGGATGCAGCACGCGGCAGACCATGCCGGGCAGGTAAAAAATCAGCGGCGTAATGATCTTCAAAAATGCGGCGAAAATTGCGCCGAGCTGCCCCTGTTTTAAATCCCGGGCGCCAAGCACACGCTGGACGATCGTCTGGTCGGTACACCAGAACCAGATACCCAGGATTGGATAGCCAAGCAGGATTGCCGTCCAGGGCCATTCGGGGTCATTGGCCGGCTTAAACAGCGTCCACATCCCGGGATCCAGCGATTCATACAACCCGGAAAAACCGCCTACTTTGACCAGCCCGATAATGGCCAAAGCCGTAGAGGCGACAATCATCAGGATCGACTGGAAGGTGTCGGTAATCACGACCGCGGCCAGGCCGCCGGCGACAGTGAAACTGGTGGCGATTACGATTAAAACGGTAGCCGAGAGCCAAAGCGGCCAGTTGAGGATTTGCCCAAGCAAAAGCCCGCCTGCGTAGAGAGTGCCCCCAAGCCAGATCACCAGCGTGGAAACCAGCGTGTACCAGGACAGGAAATTGCGGCAGCGGTTGCCGTAGCGTTTGCTCATAAATTCAGGCATGGTCGAGATTTTGGTGTTCAGGTAGTGCGGCGTAAAGACCATGGCCAAAAGAAGCAGGAATATCCAGGCCAGCCACTCGAAATTGCCTGTTACCATTCCCGTGCTGTAGGCGATCCCAAATCCTGCGATCATGAAATTCGGGCTGATATTGGTCCCAAAAATCGACAATCCGACGTTGAACCAGCCCAGGCTTCGGCCTGCGAGGAACAAATCTTCTGACTCCCGCCGCGTAAAGCTGATATAGAAGCCCAGTCCCATGACGGAAATGATGTAAAATGCAATCACCATGTAGTCAAGCATTTGCAGATTAGAACTGATATCCATTTTTCAAGTATCCTGCCAAATATAAGATAAAGCCAAATCTTTGAATTTCAGAGGAAAAGATACCATAATACCAACAAAAAGTGAAATGGAAAATGTGACATTTGACAGTTTGCGTGCAATGCAAATTCGATTATAATCTTCTAATTCTGAAGGTTTAGGTAGGGCTTGCTGAATAATTTGGAAGTTCTTTTTTTACAATGGGATGGGGTTG
>CAYVUI010000046.1:0-31450 GCA_964454745.1 uncultured Pirellulales bacterium
GCCGCCTGAGAAACTCAGTAAAATAGAAATTAGGGCTTATTCAGCAAGCCCTATTATAGTCCAAAGCGGGCGAAAAACGTTACCGGGAAGGTTGAAAAATGCAGTTTTATGGTAAAAAAGTCGGATACTGGGCTGGTATCCCCATACATTCGGTATAATCGACAGGAATTTTCCTGTTTTCCGGGCTTAGCGTCCTCGGCCTCCGGGTCCGGGCATTTCAATGCCGCGTTCGTTCATGCGTTTTTGCATATCTTCACGAAAGGCCATGAGTTTGCCGCGTGTTTCGGCGGGGATGCTTTCGCTTCGGGTACGCATTTGCTCGGGATCCGGGCTCCGATGCCTTCTTTCACCTTCCCGGCGTTCTGGTCGGGGTCGGTCCTTCATTTCGCCCATTCGGTCGAGCATTTCATCGATTCGCTCGTCAAGGTAGCGTGTTTTTTCGTTTTCAGGCAGTTCATGGTACTCGTTGGCAACCTGGGTAAACCTTTGCATCATTGCCTCACGCATGAATTGTCGACGCTGCTGGTCGTCCATGTTAGCAAATTCGTCGGAATCGCGGAAATCCCGCAGTTCGTCGCGGCTCATTTTCTTTGGGTCGGGGCTGCGGTTGGTGAACATCCAGATGCCCGCTGAGGTCAGGCCGATTACGGATACAACACATCCGAGGATGAGCCAGGTTTTCGTGGTTTTATCCATGCCTTTCGTTTTCGTTTTCGGATTCATTTTCAGCCTCTTTCTCATGGTTTCTTTGTTTTATCCATCTTCACGGTTTCCGACGTGGCCGTCGGCATATAAATAATTAAAAGCACCCAGATTGCCCCTTTTGCCGTGGAAGGGGTCAAAATCCCAGAGGATATGTACCTGGTAATCCCTGAATCCGCGGGTCAGTATGGTTTTGTCTACATTTTTTCCGCCGAGAATATGTGCAAACGCGTAGCTGGTTCCGTTGGCTTCATAGAATTTATCGCCGGGGTCGCCGGGGCAGAGGAAGATTTCCGGGCTGGAGACGTAGTCTTGCATGAAGAGATTGATCCCGGGTCGGTTTTTTGTATCGAGGCTGGGCATGTAGGCGGCGGGGGGCATGATATTTCGGTGGTCGTCGAGGTACATTTTCATACCGATTCCACAGGAACGCAGGTTGGACCTACAGACGGTCCGCTGGGCCGAGCGTTTGGCCCCGGAGATCACCGGCAGCGAAATGGACATCAGCAGCGATATAATGCCGATGACCACGAGCAGCTCGATCAGTGTGAATGCTTTTTTCGCATTTTGCAGATGCATTGCATACGCTCCGTACCCGGGCTTCTGATTAAGAAGCTTCTGCGGTCTGTGTTTATATTTGTTTTACAGGTTAAACGCCCGGGGACCGGGATATATTTCAGGATTTTAAAAAAAGAGGCGGCATTATCCGCTTGAAAATCGGGAAAATCATATTAAAATGGGGAAGTTGTGACAAAATGGACGTTGAGAACTACTTCTTACGCTAAGGACGGTGTCGATGAGGCAAATCCTGCATCAGTCGCGCCCCATCCGCAGAAAAGCGACCGGGGACATCGCAATGGTTAAATCAAAGCCCAGTTCACTGCCGAAGACACGCCACTGGCATTTTATCGGAGCCGGCGGCATCGGTATGAGCGGGCTGGCGAAGGTGCTTTTGGACCGTTCGGACCTGGTAACCGGTTCGGATGCCCAGGGCAGTGAGATTGTACGGAATTTAAATGACCGCGGTGCGAAGATTCTTATTGGTCACGGGGACGGGAATCTGCCGGAAGGCGCCGGGGCGGTAGTCATTTCGGCGGCGATTAAGGAAGACAACCCGGAGCTTCGCGAGGCGCGGGGCCGGAATTTACCGGTCTTAAAGTACGCCCAGATGCTCGGTGCACTGATGGACCAGTTCCAGGGGATCGCGGTTTGCGGGACGCACGGCAAGAGCACGACCTCGGGCTGGCTTAGTTTTTTGATGAGCCGGGCGGGGCTGGAGCCGAATTTTATTGTCGGGGCGGAGGTCACACAGCTTGGCGATTCGAGCGGTTCGGGCAAGGGCGACTTTCTCATTGCCGAGGCATGTGAATATGACCGCAGCTTTTTGAATTTGTCTCCGCAGATCGCCCTGATGCTCAATATCGAGCAGGATCACCTTGATTATTACCGTGACGAGGACGATATTGTCGACGCATTTTTATGTTTTGCCTCGAAGATTCGGCCCGGCGGCAAGCTGATCGCCAACGGGGATGATTCCAATGTTCGCAAGGTTTTGAGCCGGCTGCCGGGATCGGTGGAGTCTCTGACTTTCGGGCTGGACCCGTCGAGCGATTTTTATGCGCAAAATGTTTCTGTGACGGACGGCCTGCACGAGTTTGATGTTTATAACGGACAGGAGTTCTTAGGTCGTGTCCGCAATCCGCTGCCGGGCAGGCACAATGTACTCAATGCCCTTGCGGTGGTTGCGACGGCAACGGTAGTTGGTGTACCGGCAAGGCAGACGGTTTCGATCCTGGGCGAATTTATCGGGATCGACCGCCGCATGATGCTCAAGGACATCATCGATAATATCACGATTATGGATGATTATGCGCATCATCCCACGGAGATAAGAGCGTGCTTGGAAGCGATCCGTGAGCGTTTTGATCCCCGGCGGCTGTGGTGTATTTTTCAGCCGCACCAGTACAGCCGGACGCGGTTTCTGCTTGAGGATTTCGCGACGAGTTTCCAGTTGGCGGATATTACGATTATCCCGGAGATTTATTTTGTGCGGGATACGGAGCAGTCGAAAAAGACGGTCAATGCCGAGATCCTGGCCCGGCGGATCAATGAACAGGATTCGAAGGCGCTTTGCATTAACGAATTTTCGCATATTATTACCCATTTAATACAAAATGTTGAACCCGGTGACCTCGTCATTACGATGGGGGCCGGCGATATCTGGAAGGTAGCCGATGGATATATTCAATGGCTTAGAGAACATCACCAAAACCTCTGAACCGCTGGCGCCTTATACGTGGTATGCTATCGGCGGTCCGGCGGAGTATTTTGTTACGCCGGAAAATCCCGAGCAGCTTGGCGAGGTAATTCGCCGCTGCCAGGACAATGGGCTGGATATTCATATTCTTGGGTTCGGCTCGAACCTGCTGATCGAGGATGCAGGGGTCAAAGGCGCGGTGATCAAGCTCGACGGCGAGCAGTTTACGAACGTGGAATTCGCCGAGCAGCAAGGGCAGGTGACCGCGTGGGCGGGTGCGAACCTGAGCAAGCTGGTGCTGGACTGTGTGCGGCGGGGGCTAAGCGGACTCGAGCCGTTGACGGGGATTCCCGGTTCGGTCGGCGGGGCGGTGAAGATGAATGCGGGCGGCAATTTCGGAGATATCGGCGCGGTGATCGAGTCGGTAACGCTGATGGATAACGAGGGCCGGGTTTACGAGAAGGTTAAACCGGAGCTGGTGTTTGATTACCGGTCTACGAATATTACGGCACGGTGCATCCTTAATGCGAAGATGGAACTTGTTCCCAATGATCCGGACCATATGCTCAAGACCATTAAGGAGATCTGGATTTACAAGAAGAACTCTCAGCCGCTCAGCGCCCGAAACGCGGGGTGTGTGTTCAAGAACCCGCGGGGGATGAGCGCGGGGGCACTGATTGACCGTTCGGGCCTCAAGGGCCTTACCATCGGCGGGGCGCAGGTCAGTGAGAAGCACGCGAACTTTATCGTCACCGAGGATGGGTGTACGGCGGGGGATGTCAAGCGGTTGATCGACGCAGTGCGTGAACGGGTGCAGGAAAAATTTGATATCGAACTCGAACTGGAAATTGAGATCTGGTAAACGCCGGCGTGGATATCGAAGCAGCAAAAATCGCAGTGTTGATGGGCGGGCCGGGTCATGAACGGGCAGTGAGCCTCCAGAGCGGAAAGACCATCTCCGATGCGCTTAAACAGGCGGGGCTGAATGTGATTTCGTGTGATGTGACGCCGGATAAGCTCGATGTTCTCGATGATGATTCGATTGACCTTTTCTTCCTGGCCCTGCACGGGACATTCGGCGAGGACGGGGCACTGCAGGAGATTCTTGAAGCGAAGAATCGACCGTATACCGGTGCGGACAGCCGGGCAAGCCGGATCGCGATTGACAAGGCGGCCTCGAAGGCGGCGTTTGCCTCGGCGGGGTGCCATGTGACCGGGCACGTGATCGTGGAAAAAGGGGATGTACCGGAAGAACTGGCCGGGCAGATTGCGGAATTAGGTTCGGTATATGTAATCAAGCCGGTTTGCGAGGGATCAAGCGTGGGGATTGAGATTACAGACGATCCTCAGTTTGCTGCGCAAATTGGTTTGGCGTGCCTGGATAAGTTTCACTCGGCGATGATCGAGCCGTTTGTATCGGGCCGGGAGATCACCGTTGGGATCGTGGACCGCCAGCCGTTGCCTTTGATCGAGATTCAGCCGACGGAAGGATTTTACGATTACGATGCGAAGTACCTCAGCGATCAGACGGGGTATGTTCTCGATCCTGTTTCGGATCGGGCACTTGTAGAGAGAATCCAGAAGGATGCGATGGCCTGTTATGACGCGGTGGGGGCCAGGCATTTGTCGCGGGTGGATTTTATCCTGGACGAAGAGAATACGCCGTGGGTGCTGGAGATCAATACGCTGCCGGGCTTTACGAGCCATTCGCTTTTGCCGATGGCGGCCAGGCATGACGGGATACCCATTGACCAGCTATGCCTTAGGATTGCAAAGGCGGCGCTGGATTCATTTACTGGAAAGTCATAGATGGCGAAACGAAAAAAGACAACAAAATCGAAAAAGGGCTCCGGGTCGGCGTTTCCGTTTAAGCCGCTGGCAGTTGGGGTGTCGATCCTCGTGGTGATCGGAATTACGATCGGGGGCTTTTTCCTGCTGGAAAAATTCGTAAAGCAGAATTTAGGCGCGGACCAGAAGACCGGGCCCCTGGAGCTGTGCAATACGCCCAAGTGGGTTTCGCGGGAACTGCTGGAATTGATCGCCGAGAGTGCCGGTTCGATGGTCTTTACGCTTAATGAAAATACCGCGCAGGGACTGGCGGCCAACCTTGCCGAGCTCGAGTGGCTGTATGATGTAACAGTGCAGGTCACGCCGCGGACGGTACAGGTGTATGCCAGCTACCGCAAGCCGATTGCGAAGATCAGCCGGGGCTTGCAGACGTATTATCTCGATGAGCAGCGGGTTCTGCTTCGCCCGGTGCCGCTGGAAAATGTGATCCTGGTGGAGATTGAGGGGTATCCGGCTTCGCTTGCCTCTTCGCCGGGGGTGGTGCTCGATTCGGTCGCGGTGGAAAACGCGGTCCACATCCTGCAGGTTCTGCACAAGATGGATGAGATTTCGTGCCCGCAAAAGCCGCTGCTGCGGGAGATCAAGGCGATTGATATCTCGAATTTCAACGGCAGGAAAGATTCATCGTCGGCCCAGATCGTGCTCAAGGCGATGGACGGCACGGGGATACTGTGGGGGGCGCCGTACGGGGAGTCGGAAAAACATCTCGAACCGTCGGAGAAAGAGAAGGTGGCGATGCTGTACGGCTTTTATAAGGATAACGGCACGTTACAGGGATTGGTCAAGTATATTGACCTGACGGTGTCGCCGCATTCGATCCCAAAGCCGACGCCTTAGGGCCGTCAGGTTTTGTTTTTTTCCCAGAGGCGGTTGAGTGCGGTTTTAAGGTCCATGTATTCGTAGGGCAGGTCGTGTTCCCGGCACAGGAGTTTGAACTGTTCGACAGCCGCTTCGCTGAGCATGGATTGGTAATTGCTGTCGCCTTTGCACATGAAGATTCGACAGCCGGCAAATCGCTCCTCGTATACTGAACATTTCCCATCCACGCGATAGGGGCATACTTCCCCGTCCATAGGGACCAGCCGGGAAACAGGAATACACTGCTCAAAGTAGACCAGCTCGGGGCTGGTCAGGTACAGCCGGTGGCCGAATCGCTCAAAATCGCAGCATTTTCCGCAGGCCTGGCAGTCTGCGCCCGGTGTTTGCTGGACATAGAGCCATTCATAAATGCCTCGGACGGCCCCTGCGACGGCAGTATTATTCGTCATCTTCGTGGCGCCATTTCTTTTGTTTACGCAGTTTTTCGATTTCAACGAAGCTGTAATGCTTTCCGCGGTTGATACCGGGACAGCGGACGGCGGCTTCGTTCCAGGTATCGGGGCTATGGAGGTTGCTGGTCCAGAACGGCCAGGTCCGGCACTGGTTAGGCCGGACGGGATAGATCTTACAGCCCCTGCCCTTGCCGTGTTTGGTCAGGAAGACGCAATCTTTGGTGGCGGCATCTTCGATGATACTGGATCGGTTGAAGAGTCGCTTTAGGTATTTTCGGCGAAATCGGCCTGGGGGCATTTCGAGAAATTTGGCGATTCGCTCCGCTTCTTCACTTGAGGTCCAGATGAATCCTTCGTCGGGGCCGGCACAGCAGTTTCCACAGCCGAGACACTCGAAATTGAGCCCTGCGACATACCACTTTACTTTCTTGTCAGGCAATCAAACGCTCCTTACCACTTGAGAACCGCGCCGGTATCGGCTGACGTAGCCATCGCGGCGTACTTGGCGAGGTAGCCTTCTCGAATTTTCGGCTGGCGTGGCTGCCAGGTGGATTTGCGGTCCGCCAGGTCGGCTTCACTGATTTTCACGTCAATCTTCCCGGAGGGGATGTCAATTTCAATGATGTCGCCTGCCTTGATGAGCCCGATGGGTCCGCCGACAGCGGCTTCCGGGCTGACATGGCCGATGCACGCGCCGCGGGTTCCGCCGGAGAAGCGTCCGTCTGTGATCAGGGCGACGGATTCGCCGAGCCCTGCGCCCATGATATAGCTGGTCGGGGAGAGCATTTCCTGCATGCCGGGGCCGCCCTTGGGGCCTTCGTAGCGGATAATGACGACATCGCCGGCCTTGACCTTACCGGCGAGGATGCCTTCGCAGGCCTCTTCCTGGCTTTCGAAAATGACGGCGGGGCCGCTGTGCTGGAGCATGGACTTTGCCACCCCGGCGGTTTTGACGACACAGCCGTTGGGTGCCAGGTTGCCCGAGAGGATCGAGAGGCCGCCGGTTTTGGAATAGGCGTTTTCAACGCGGTGGATGCAGTCTTCGTTCTGGATATCGGCGCCGGCGATCCGCTCGCCGAGGCTGGTGCCGCTTATGGTCATACTGTCGGTATTGAGCAGGTCGGGGATTTTGCTGATTTCGTTCAGGATCGCGCTGATGCCGCCGGCTTCGTTGACGTCCTGGATGTGCCACTGGCTCGATGGGGAGACTTTGCAGATATTGGGGCACTTTGCGGAGATGGCGTTGATGCGGTCGAGGTCGTATTCGATATCTGCCTCGCTGGCGAGGGCCAGGGTGTGCAGGACGGTATTGGTCGAGCCGCCCATGGCCATGTCGAGAATGAAGGCATTGTCGATGCTTTTTTCGGTAACGATATCTTTGGGGCAAACGCCGCTGGCGACCAGGCTCATGACGGTGGCCGCCGCATTTCGGTACAGATCATGGCGTTTAGGATCGATGGCCAGGACGGTGCCGTTACCGGGCAGGGCCAGACCGATCGCCTCGCACAGGCAGTTCATGCTGTTGGCGGTGAACATTCCCGAGCAGCTTCCCTGGCCGGGGCAGGCCTCGCATTCGAGCTCGTGGAGGCGATTTTCGTCGATTTTTCCGGCATTAAATTCGGCAATGCCCTCGAAGATGCTGATCAGGTCGACGACTTTGCCGTCTTTGGTCTTTCCCGCGGACATAGGGCCGCCGGAGACGAAAACGGTGGGAATGTTGACCCGCATGGTCGCCATCAGCATGCCGGGGATGACTTTGTCGCAATTGGGGATACAGATCATCCCGTCAAAGCAGTGGGCCCTGCACATGGTCTCGACGGCGTCGGCGATGATCTCGCGCGAGGCCAGTGAGTATTTCATGCCGGTGTGGCCCATGGCGATTCCGTCGCAGACGGCGATGGTATTAAACTCGAAGGGTACGCCGCCGGCGTCGCGGACGGCCTGTTTGACGACCTCGGCGACTTTATTAAGATGAACGTGTCCGGGCACGATCTCGCAGAAACTGTTGGCAATCGCGATAAACGGCTTGCCAAAGTCTTCATCTTTAAGTCCGCACGCCCGCAGCAGGCCGCGGTGGGGTGCCCGTTCAAATCCTTTTTTGATTGTTTCACTTGCCATCTGACTCTCCTGATTGTTCGTTTTGACATCGTCAGGCGGAATCCGCCTTTTCAAAGGAGCCATTATAGGGTTTTGGGGCTATGAGAGAAACCCTCTTTTTGGCGATTCGGGTTTTTGGGGTTGAAAGAATGGTGAAAAAGGGTTTTTTACGAATTTTAGGCTATAAAATCCCCATAAAGGAATGTATTTCCGGTTGAATAGGGCTTGCCAAGTCAATTTGGGGCTATATAATTGGGTTTAAACAGGTTGACCCGGATAATGATATGGATCGAATTTTGAAAAAGGAGTGACTTATGGCACGCTTGGGAATGAAAAAAGCTTTGTTTATTACGATATGTCTGCTGATGGCTTTGGCGGGCTGTGAACAGCCGAGTGCACAGCTTGAATTGCAATTTGAGCCTGACAACATTGATACCTACCAGGTGATGACGAAGGTGGAGAAAAAGTATGAATTCATCCAGCCGGCCCTGGGCAAGGAAGATATCAAAAATGCCGGGACGACCATGGATATGACCTTTGACCAGGAGGTGGTCAAGGTGGATGAGGCGGGCAACGCGACGGCGAAGATTACGATTCAGGAGGTTCAGTACGTGGTGACCAGCCGCAGCGGTGTGGAATTTGAGTTCGATTCGTCGGACAGTAAGTTTGGGTCTGACCCGATGATGGGTTTGATCGGCCAGAGCTATACGATTGTGATTTCTCCGGACGGCACGGGGCGGCTTTCTACGGCGCAGGGCGCGATTAACGCGGTCCAGGGCCAGGAGGCTCGCAGGCGTGCCGGGCAGCTTCTTTCGACGCGGGCGGTTGAACTGCGGCACAGCATTAATGCGATACCGCCGATGGACAGCCGGGAGCTGAAGGTGGGACAAAGCTGGATGGTTGAAGAGAAGTCGCCGCAGGGAATGCTTTCTGAAAAGCAGTATGAGAAGGTGTATACGCTCAAGAAGATTCAGGACGTCGGCGGCCGCAGGGTCGCGATGATCGATCTGGATGTGGATACCGGTTCGGCGCCGGTGACGGGTACCGGGCAGATGGGTGTATTCCAGAATATGTTCGATATTGTGGAGACCTATGACGGGCACTTTAAGATGGATGCTGACAGCGGAACGCCGCTGGAATATGCCGAAAGGATCGAGGCGACGTACACGGCGGTAGAGCCGACCAATCAGCCCAGTAATAAGGGTCCGGATACCCTGACGATGGGGTATGTAAAAGAAGTAAGTATGAAGATGGTCAACTAAGTGGATTGCCGCTTTCTTTCAGGATGGAAACGGGAAAGATATGAAAAGAGAAACGATTCAGACGAAAGGATTCATTTTGCGATATTTGACCGCGATTTCGATTATACTGCTGTTGCTGTGCCAGTTGGGATGTGAAGAGGGTGTCAGCCGCCAGGGCGGCGGAGCTGACGATGACCTGCTGATTATCGAGATTCCTGAGGACCAGCCGGTCCGCTACCAGATGACTTCGGAGCGGAAGGTGGAGTTGAAATTTACCGGGGACGAGAAGTCGAAGAAACAGCCGCCACAGAACATGACGGAAAAACTTAACGCGACGGTTGCCTACCAGGTGATCGACGCGAATCCTTACGGGCTTTCGACGGTGAAGGCGACGATTGAAGAAATTTCAGTTCGCCGGGATAATTTCTCGAGCCGCAACAGCGGCAGCGATCCGACGATGCAGCTCAAGGGCAAGTCGTATACGTTTAAAATTTCTCCAAACGGCACGCTTTCCGACCTGGACGAGTTCCAGGCAATTGTGGAGTCGATTGGTGCGACGGCAATTCAGGACCGCGGGCAGTCGGGCAAGGTGAAAGTGCCGGATATGCTGTGGGACTTTATTGCACTGCAATGGACGCTGTTTGAGCCGGTTTCGACGCTGCCGAATCCTTCCAGCGGCGTTCGGAAGGGACAAACCTGGGACGCGCACCAGTTGGTGCCGCTGCCGATGCCGATCCCGATTGTGCGGGATACGACCTTTACGCTGGAAGATTTTGAGATGGACCCGGATACGGGCAACCGCATCGCGGTGATCCAGTCGATTTATACCAAGAGTGAAGAGAACGCTTCGGTGATTGAAAATGTCTTCAAGCCGTATAAGGGGTCTTATCAGCTCCAGGGGATGTTCGGCTTTTTGCGGAAATATAAGTTCGAGGAACTTTCCGGTTCGGGTACGACGCGGTTCAATATGGATACCGGGACGCTTTTGAGCAAGGACCACAGCTATCGGCTTGGTGCGACGGCGTCGTTCATGCTGCCGCTGGGCAGCACGGTTCCTGTCCTGACATTTGACCAGACGTTTACGGTTCGAAAGGTTCAGCCGTAGGGGGTTTTATGGAGCGTAACAACCTCTGGGCGCCCTGGCGAATGAGCTACATCCGCGGATTGGCCAAGAAGAGTTCGAATTTTATCGAGGAGTATGTCAATGCTCCCGATGACGATGAGAAGAATCTTGTGCTGTGGCGGACGAAGAACTGTATCGTCATGATGAATCACTTTCCGTATAACAACGGGCATATTTTAATTGCGCCCATACGCAAGGTACCGAATCTTGAGACGGCCAGTGATGAGGAAATGCTCGAGATGTTCAAGCTGGTGCGCGATGTCCAGACCATTCTTACCGAGGCGGTACACCCCCACGGTTTTAATGTCGGTGTGAACTTCGGCCGGTGCGCGGGGGCGGGGGTGCCGGATCACATGCATATTCATATTGTTCCCCGCTGGGAAGGCGATACGAATTTTATGCACGTGCTGGCCGATACGGATGTGATCAGCCAGTCGATGCAGGAGCTGTACGATCAGCTTCGGGACATCAGCCGCCAGAAGAATCTGCCCAATGTCTGATCTGACGTGTTACAGTCTGTCTGAGGCCAACAGCAAAGGGAGGAAGGCTGGAGAGCCGGTGCATCCCTATCGTTCGGGTTTTCAGCGGGATCGTGACCGGATCATTCACAGTGAGGCGTTTCGGCGGCTTGAGGGCAAGACGCAGGTCTTCACGCCGGGGATCAATGATCATTTCCGGACCCGGCTGACGCACAGTATCGAGGTGGCACAGATCGGACGGACGATTTCGCGGAGTTTGAACCTGAACGAGGATCTGACCGAGGCGGTCTGCCTTGGACATGATATCGGGCATGCGCCGTTCGGTCATGACGGCGAGAAGATGCTCAATGAACTGATGCAGGACGCCGGCGGGTTCGAACACAATCGCCAGGCCCTTCGGATCGTGGATAATCTCGAGAATCCCTACCCGGACCGGCCGGGGTTGAATTTGCTGTATGAAACCCGCCAGGGATTCGCGATGCATTCGAGCCAGTACGACCAGCCGGGAGCCCATGCGGAATTTGATCAGAAGTGCCCGAGCCTCGAAGCGCAGATCGTGGACCTGGCTGACCGGATCGCGTACAACTGCCATGACCTCGAAGATGGTTTGCGGGCGCGGATTCTATGTGAGGGTCAGCTTGAGGATGTGCCGATTTTTCAGGATGCGTGCGGGGCGGCAGGTGCGAGCCGGATCGAGAACAGCTTTGTCCGCCGGACGCGGATTGCCAAGGCGGTCGTGGATATCCTGGTGACCGACTGCATCGATAACTCCCATGAGCAGATTCGCCGGGCCGGGCCCAAATCGATTGAGGATGTCTATGCGTCTGAAGATTATCTCGTTATGCTCAGCGCAGACCGGGCCGGGCAGCTTCATGATCTTGAGCGTTTTTTGCAGGACAACCTTTACCGCAGCGATGACCTGATGCAGTACAGCCAAAAGGCACGGGAATCCCTGGGTAGGCTGTTTGACGTTCTCGTAAAGAAACCGGAACAAATGCCGCTGTATTATCGCCAGCGAATTGAGGATTGGGGGCTCAAACGCAGTGTCTGCGATTATATTGCCGGAATGACTGATACGTATTGCCAACGAAGAATCGAGGAACTCACGTGAAAAATCCATTTCCGCTTACAACGTGTTTCGGGATCGGGAACATCCCTATCGCTTCAGGTACGTGGGGTTCGCTGCCGCCTGTGGTGCTTTTTATGGTGATCGCTTCGCTGTTGCCTGTATGGACGGCGGGGGTGGTGATGGCTGTAGTCGCGGTGCTCAGCTCATGGGCGTGTGTGGCGTATTCGCCTGCGGTGATTCACCAGACGGGCCGCAAGGATCCTTCGCAGGTAGTGATCGACGAAGTGGCCGGCCAGGCACTTGCGCTGGCGATGATTTCATTCGTTACGCCGCCGAACCTCGGTATTGCTGCCTCGGGGACGTTTTTGCTGTTTCGTTTTTTTGACATTCTCAAATGCTGGCCGATGAGCCGGCTGGAAAAGCTGCCGATGGGCTGGGGGATTTTGGCCGATGACCTTGCCGCGGGCGTGTTGGCCGGGGCGGTGTACCTGGGGGCGTATTCTTTCGGCTGGCTCGATCAAATTGCCCAAATGATGCACTGCGCAGGGCCGCTGAATGAAAATTCATCGCTTTTACTCGGTGTGGTGCAGGGTTTGACGGAGTTTTTGCCGGTGTCGTCCTCGGGGCATTTGGTATTGTTCGAGGATTTGCTGCCGGATATTGACCCGGACAGCCCGCAGATGCTGCTGTTTGACCTGGCAATTCATGTCGGGACGGTCGGGGCGATTGCGGTGATCTATTATAAGTCGCTGATCGAGCTGATCCGCAATCTTTTCAAAGCCCCGAGCCAGAGCCTCAATCCCGTGGTTCTGTATCGGAAAAATCCAGCGGTTCATATCCTGTTCCTGGCATTTGTGACCACCGTGGTGACGTTTGTTCTGTACAAATTCCTCAAGACGCCTCTTGAATCCGCCCGAAAGCTGCCTTTGGTGGCGGGGATGTGGATTGTAACCGGTACGCTTTTGCTGGTTACGGATATGAAGGTCAAGACGCGGGTCAGCCTTCGCCGGTTTGGGATTTTCGCGGCGGTTGTGGTCGGGGTGGCCCAGACGGCGGCGATTTTGCCAGGGATTTCCCGCTCGGGGGCCACGATCTGCACGGCGATATTGCTCGGGCTTCACCGCCGATGGGCGATCGAGTACAGCTTTTTAATCGGGATTCCGGCGATCCTCGGCGGGGCGGTGATCAAATTCTTCGAGGAATATCAGAATCTCACAGCCGAGTCGCTGCCGGTCCCGGCGCTGGTGATCGGCATGGCAGCGGCCTTTTTTTCCGGCATCATAGCCCTCAAAATCCTCATTAACACGTCAAGAAACAAGAAATTGAAGTATTTCGCGTTTTATTGCTACTTTTTATCCCTCTCGGTGGCGGGTTATCTCTTGATTGGCAGGTAAAATTATGAGAAAATACACCTAGTTGTACCGCGCGATACGTACGGTTTTATAGATCGCGTTTGTTGTTTTGTTGGGAGTGATGACCATGGCTAACAGCTATAATTCCCTTTGTGATGATTTTTATGTAGATATGACGGTCAATACCGAGCTGGACCTGCCCAGCAACCGGGATACGATATTGTCTTTTTTCGAACGGATCCAGAAGCAGCTGCCCGGGATGGGCAATTTTTATCGCAAGGAATCCGGTGATTTCTGCCTGGAAGAAGAGCGTCTGGGCGATAAATACCGCTGGGTGACCCTTGAGCTGGATCGCATCTGCTGTTCGTGCGCGAACCCGGTGAACCTGGAGGACGCGTATGATCTGGATACGCAGGTACTGGAACTGATCCCGTATATGCTGGGGGTCAGCCATCTCGATATTGATTGTCTTGATCTGACGTTCACGATGGATTTTGACTTTATCGGCAACCAGGACGATGTGATCGCGGATGCCCTGTTTACGCCGACACCGTTTTCGAGCCTTCTGGATGTGGAAGGATCCCGGCCGATTGGATTCTCGCCGACGGCGATGATCGCTTTTGGTGACGACTGCCGGACGCAGGCACGGCTGAGCATCGAATCGCGGACGACGGTGTACGAGATCCGCAACGAGAAGTACAAACCGGATGAACCGATCAGCCTGTATTTTACGGTTCGCCGGTATCCGGACCCGAAGGTGCGGTTTGATCCGCTGGAGTCTTTCCGCAGCCAGTGTGCCCTGGCCGAGCAGCTCATGGCCGACAAGGTGATCCCGAACTTCGTAAAACCCCTGATCAGTGCAATTTCACAAAGACGATAAAACGGAGCAATGAAATGGCAATCGAAGCCCCTGTCAGCAAGTACAACAAGAACAACCTGAAACTGTACATCGGTTTTTTACTGATCCTGTCGGCGGCGCTAGCCTATGACGGTTATCTGAGTCAATATGAGTGGTCCAAACGTACAAGTTTTTACGAGAAACACGTCACCGACGGGGTCCCGGACGGAACCATGAAGTTCAACCGGATTTTTCCGTTTATCGGGCTGGCCGGTATCGCGTGGTTTGGCTACCGGCTGTATGCGATACAAAGCAAAAAAGTGGTAGTGGACGATAACACGCTGACGGTGGATGGGGATGAGATTCCGCTGGATTCGATTGAATCGATCGACAAGACGCATTATGAGAAAAAGGGGAATTTTACAGTTACTTATCGCCGGGACAATGAGACCAGGACCCTTGCGTTGAGTGACAGGAGTTACGATAATCTTTCTGCTGTGCTCGATCATATCGTCGCGAAGATCAGTTAGTCGCTAGCCGCATTCGGGGCTGTGCCTCCATGGCGGGGTAGATACCGCAATTGACAATACCGTTATGTTTCAAAGGGAAAATTCGATCATGAACATCTGTGTCGTTGGTTTGCAGTGGGGGGATGAAGGCAAGGGGAAAGTCGTTGATATTCTCGCCCAGAGCAGCGACATCGTGGTCCGTTATGCCGGGGGGGCCAATGCCGGGCATACGGTGGTGATCGGCGATGAGAAATTTGCCCTGCACCTGATGCCCAGCGGTGCGGTTCGCCCGGAGACGAACTGTGTGGTCGGCAACGGCGTAGTGGTAGATCCTGCGGTGTTGATCGATGAGATTGAGCATTTGGAATCCCGTGAATTATCGCTGGAAGGACGGCTGTTCATCAGTGAAAACGCGCACGTGGTTCTGGATTATCACAAGCTCGAAGATCAGCTTCGCGAAAATGCCCTTGGGGACAACAAGATCGGCACGACGATTCGCGGGATCGGGCCGTGTTATGCGGACAAGGTACACCGCTCCAATGCAGTGCGTATGGCGGATTTTCGAGACCTGGACAGCCTGAAAGATAAAATCGCCCGGATCGTGGAATACAAGAACAAGATATTCGGTGCCCTTTATGATGCCGAGCCGATTCATCCGGAGACGATTTTTCAGCTTTGCGAAAAACACGCGCAGAAGCTGGTCCCGTATATCATCAATACGACGCGGTACCTGCACCAGGCGATTGATGCGAAAAAGAGCATCCTGTTTGAAGGGGCCCAGGGGGCGCTGCTGGATTTGGATCACGGGACGTTTCCGTTTGTGACCAGTTCGAACGCTTCAGCGCTGGGAATGCCGGCCGGTTCGGGTATTCCGGCACAGATGGTGGACCGGATTATCGGTGTGGTCAAAGCTTACAGCACGCGGGTCGGTTCCGGGCCGTTTCCGACCGAGCAGGATAACGAAATTGGCCAGACGATTCGCGATCGGGGTCATGAGTACGGCACGACGACCGGGCGGCCGCGGCGGTGCGGATGGTTTGACGCGATTGCCACGAAATATACGGCCCGTTTGGGCGGGGTGACCGAGATAGCGATGATGCACCTGGATACATTATCGGGCATGGAGGAGGTAAATGTCTGCCGGGCGTATAAAATTGACGGAAAAGAGACGGACTTTTTCCCATGTGATGCCTCCGAGCTTAGCCGGGTAGAGCCGGTTTTTGAGCCGCTGGCGGGTTGGAGTGAGGATTTGTCCGAAATTAAGACGTACCTTGAACTGCCCGATACCACCAAAAAGTACATTCAGCGGGTCGAAGAAATTGCTGGATGCAAGATTTCGATCCTTGGTGTGGGGCCCAAACGGTCACAAACGATTTTCAGGGAGTAAAATTGGACCCAAAACTGAAACAGAACCGCGAAAACGCGATTGCTGAGCTTGATCTCGGCCAGGCGGGTGTTCCGCGGCATATCGCGATCATCATGGATGGAAACGGAAGGTGGGCGACAGAACGGGGGCTGATGCGGTTTGAAGGGCACCGCCAGGGGGGCAAGACGGTCGAAACGATTGTTTTGCACGGTGTGGCGCGGGGCCTTGAGTGCATGACGCTGTATTCTTTCTCCATGCAGAACTGGAGGCGACCGCAGGACGAGATCGATTACCTGATGCATTTGTATTCGAGGTATCTTGTCGAGATTCGCCCGCTTCTGGAGGAGCATAATGTTCGGTTGGTGCACCTTGGCCGCAGGGTGCCTTTGCCTCAGCAGGTTCTCGACGATATGGATGAGACGATCCGCCTGACAAGCAATAATACGGGGATGGTGCTGGGTTTGGCGCTGAATTATGGTTCGCGGACGGAAATTGCGGATGCGTGCCAGCAGATTGCGAAACAATGTGTCGCGGGAGAATTGAATCCGGACGAGATCGATCCGGATATGATTGCGGATCATTTGAATACGGTTGGTCTGCCGGACCCGGATTTGGTGATCCGGACCTCTGGCGAAATGCGGATCAGTAATTTTCTGCTCTGGCAGCTCTCTTATGCGGAATTTTACGTAACCCAGACCCACTGGCCGGACTTTAGCCCCGAGGATTTTGACCAGGCTCTTGTCGCTTTTGCGTCGAGATCGAGACGGTTTGGCGATGTGAAAGCAAAAGTGGAGCAAGCCCAGGCAGAGGAATCATGCTGAAAAAAAGACTGGTAATGGGGATTATTGTATCGGTGATTTTTTTGTCGCTGGTCCTGGTGGACGCGGTTCTGGACAAGTCGATTTTTGCCGAGCGGCCGTTCGATCCGGCAAAATATGCCCCGCAGGCGAGCATTTTGTGCGTTTTGATCTGTCTTTTGTCGATTCCTGCCAATCTTGAGCTGGCTTCGCTGACGGCAAGCAAGGCTCAGCCGTTTATCCTTATCAATATTATGGCGTCGATTGCGCTGGCGTCGAGTTGGTACTGGAAGCAGTTCGACCCGGTTCCAAACCGATTTCATCTGACGTATCTTCTTGCGGCGACGGTGCTTAGCTTTTTTGCGCTTGCGCTGTACCAGGGATTGCGGTATGCGGGCAAGAATATGATTGTCAATTGCTCGGTCAATTATTTCTCGATTATTTATCTCGGGTTTTTCTCCTCGTTTTTCCTTGGGATTCGGATTGATTTCGGGATTTGGGCGCTTCTGTTATTTACCGCGACGATTAAATTTTGCGATATCGGGGCGTATACATTCGGGAAGAATTTCGGGAGGATTAAGTTCTCGCCCGATGTGTCACCGAATAAGACGTGGGAGGGGGTGCTTGGCGGGATTATCTTTTCTGCGGTGATCTCTGTCGTCCTTTCAGTCATATTTAAGATTATGGACTGGCGGTTTGCGCTGCTGTTTGGTGTGGTTTTCGCGTTTTTGGGGCAGTTGGGGGATTTGATCGAGTCGATGATCAAGCGGGACGCGGAGGTGAAGGATGCATCGACGAGTCTGCCGGGCTTTGGCGGGCTTTTGGATTTGATCGATTCACCGCTGGCGACGGCGCCGCTGGCGTATATTTACTTTATGTTTACGATTGGTCCAATGCCGTAAGTGGAGCTGCGGATGGAAATTACCTTTGACATGACAAGTGAGATGGATCGGCTGGAGTTGTTTGGTCCTGCCGATGAGTATTTAAAGATGATTCGCGATGAGTTTAGTGTGCGGATCAGTGCCCGAAAGGGGGAGGTGACGATT
This sequence comes from uncultured Pirellulales bacterium, assembly GCA_964454745.1. GTDB lineage: Bacteria > Planctomycetota > Phycisphaerae > Sedimentisphaerales > Anaerohalosphaeraceae > CAYVUI01. The sequence continues at coordinate 17,996 of CAYVUI010000046.1, forward strand.
TCGGGCAAAAAAGATTCTGTCCAGAGTGCCCAGGCAGCGATCGAGAAGCTCCAGGCCCGGCTCAAGGACAAGGGGCAGCTTACGATTGAGGATGTTCGTGCGGTAATTGACCAGGCACGAACCCGGACCACTGCGCATGGGGATACCCGCCTGTATGTCTATTCGAGCAAAGGATTTGTGGATCCGAGCACGAGGGGGCAAAAGAGTTATGTCAAGACGATGCTGACTCATGGGATTACATTTTGTGTCGGCCCTGCGGGGACGGGAAAGACGTACCTGGCGGTGGCAGTTGCGGTTTCGATGCTCAAGAAGAAGCAGATTCGCAAGATTGTCCTGGCTCGACCGGCGGTGGAAGCGGGTGAGCGTCTGGGCTTTCTGCCCGGGGATCTGCAGGCGAAGGTGAACCCGTATTTGCGTCCGCTTTTTGACAGCATCGAGGATATGATGGATTTTTCGCAGATGCGGCGTTTCATGGATATGGATATTATCGAGATTGTGCCGCTGGCGTTTATGCGGGGAAGGACGCTCAACGATGCGGTGATTATTTGTGATGAGGCCCAGAATACCTCGCCCTCGCAGATGCTGATGTTTCTGACGCGGCTGGGGCGTGGCTCGAAGATGATTATTACCGGCGACATCACACAGATCGACCTGGAGACGGACAAGACCTCGGGGCTCAATGACGCGATTGCGACGCTGGCAGAGATCGAGGGGATTGGTTATACGGAGCTCGGCCAGGCGGATATTGTGCGGCATCCCCTTGTCACGGAAGTAGTTAAGGCATACGACGAGCGTAAGAAAATGCCCTGAGAATGCGGGTGAAAATGTCCGAACGGGTGGGAAATTCGGGTGGATTGCCCGTTTAAAACAGCAAAAACGGGCGGGAAAATAAAAAAACCTCACTTTTTCATTCCCTGAAAAGCAGGTATTTCGATGAAAACAGGCGATATATAAGGCGTATGTAGGTCCGATATGGCTTGTATTAGAGAAAACGGTTGCATTCGGACAAAGATTGTTTTCAACTATATGATTAGGTTTAGGATTCTTGAGTTAAATATGGTCCCGGAAATTGTCGAAGTATATAAAACGCTGTTTTTATGAGACCTGAAATTGCCTGGTTGAGACAGGCGGCTCACTGGCCGATATAATGATGAGTGGATCGAGGCGCGGCTGGAGAAGGCGGTGCCTGGAAGAATGATATATGGGAAAGAAGAAGAAAAAAATCTCGAAACGGCGTCAGCACGTTCGTGAGACGATGTCAGCCGAGCGGCTTAGCCGGCTGAATTTCCTGGCGGACAGCAAGCTGCCGTGGGCACTTTTGATTCTGTTGGTTTTTGCTGTGCTTACGATTGTTCTGGTCAGCGTGGACAGTGCGGACCAGCGTTTTTTCCGCCCGAATGCGCCGGTGTTCAAGCCGATCTCTGAGGTTTCGGCGATTACGTCTCTTGTGCTTCTCGTGACGGCGGGGATGGCACTGTACCTGTACCATTATCAGCGGAGGATTTGTGAGCGGCCGACGCGGATGATTGCGATTACGGGTCTTTTTCTTGGCTTTATGATTATCACCAAGACCGCCTCGACACTGTGGCCGGAGTGGATTTACCTTGCGACCGGCTCGACGGTTGCGGTGGGGATTATCCTGACGATTGCGTATTCGCAGCGTTTTGCGATCGGGATGACAATTTTTTACGGGATTTACGGCTGTTTCGCGGTGGACCGCATCGCGAATATGGAGTTGTTTTTGACGATGATCGTGGGCGGGATTACCTGTTGTTACTCGCTGCGTGAGATTCGGACCCGCGGCAAGGTACTTGAAGTGGCGACACTTCGGGCGGCACCCGCGGTATTTTTGACATCGGCTGCGATGATTGCTTTGACGAGGCTTCCGCTGATGGACATCCTGCGGATGGCGGGTTCTGCGGCAATTATTACCGTGGCGGTGGGTTTTGTTGTGGAAGGATTTTTGCCGCTGATTGAGCGGCTTTTCGGCATTGCGACGAGCATGACGCTTTTGGACTACAGTGACGCGAACCAGCCGCTGCTCAAGAAGCTTGCAATGGAAGCGCCGGGAACATTCAGCCATTCGCTGTTGATTGGTTCTATCGCAGAGGCTGCGGCGGATGCGATTGGTGCCAACGGGCTGCTTTGCCGGGTGGGGGCGTATTATCACGATATTGGAAAGATTAACAAGCCGCCTTATTTTGGCGAGAACCAGATGGGCCAGGCCAGCCGGCACGAGCAGCTTTCGCCGGCGATGAGCCAGCTTGTGATCGTTGGGCATGTCAAGGACGGGATTGAGATTGCGCGGGAATATGGGCTACCTGCGGTATTACGGCAGTTTATCGAGACGCATCACGGGACGACCCTGATTGAGTATTTTTATGACCAGGCGAAGAAAAAGCAGTCCGAAAAGGGCGGCCCGGCGGTGAGTGAATCGGAGTTTCGTTATCCGGGACCGCGTCCGCAGACCAAGGAATCGGCGATTGTGATGCTCGCTGATACCTGTGAATCGGCGGTTCGATCGCTTTCGGATCCGACGCCGACCAAGATTGAGGCCGTGGTGCATAATATGTCGATGAAGCGGCTCCAGGATGGTCAGTTTGATGATTGTGATTTGACACTGAGGCAGCTTCACCAGATCGAAGCGGCGATTACGAAGAACCTGGCGGCGTATCATCACGGACGGGTGGCGTACCCCAAGGCCCCGGATCAGCCCGATGAGGGGAAAAAGGGGCGCAATGGCTCGGAATCCGCAAAAGCGGCCAAGGCAGGCAATGGAGCGGAAAAACCGTCTTCGCAGGGCGGAAACGGCAACGGTCAGCCCGCCGGGGGTGTGAATGAGCAGCCGGTCAAAACCGAGGAGGGGGCTTTTAAAGGTTCGTAATGCAGTCATGAGTGAGAGCGGCAGGGAGAAACGAATCGAGATCAGCATTGACTGCGAGGCGGCATGGGCCGAATCGGAAGTGGAGGCATTCCAACGCCTGATTGAGCATATCCTGGGGCGGTTTGATATTCATGAAGCGGAAATTTCCGTATGCATCGGCGGGGATGAGGACATTGTGGAGGTAAACAAGCGATATTTGGATCGGGATACGAAAACAGATGTAATCAGCTTTGATTTAAGTGAAACTGGGGATACAATCCGGATATTCGATATAATCGTTAACGCGGACCGGGCACAACGCGAGGCCCAGGGCCGCGGACATGATGCAATTGCCGAGCTTGCCCTTTACATTACGCACGGAATTTTGCATAATATAGGGTTCGACGATGATACGCAGGAAAACGCGGGCCGAATGCATGCGATGGAAGACGAAATCCTGGGCGAGATCGGTTTCGGCCGTGTTTTTGAATAAGGTTTGATTGAAAGGTATTACAAAGTGGACGACGTTGGATGGTCATTGCTGTTTATCAGTTTACTGAGCGCGGCGACCCTTTTCTTTTCTTTAAATAACATTTCTCTTCGAACATTTTCCCGGTATAAACTCAACGAGGCCTTCAAGAAGCGCGGCCGTGAGGATGCGATGGAGCGTTTTCTTGACGAGGCGGAGGATTTGACCCTAGTTTGCGCGTTTTTCCGGATGGTTTGCAATGTGGGGATTATTATCCTGCTGCTGGGGTTCTTTGAGTCGAATCCGGTTGTCTTTACGTTTATTACCTCCGTGGTTCTGTTTTTGTTTTTTACGCTGGCGATTCCGCATTCGTGGTCGAAGTATTCGGGCGAGGAAATCCTGGCGCGGACGTGGACTTTGCTTCGGGTTGTGGGTGTAATCGGCAGCCCGGTTCTTTTTGTTCTTCGGATGCATGATGTGATCGCGCGTCGGCTGGCAGGTGTGGTTGAGAGTACGCCTGAGGAAGAGCAGGAGGAAAAGCAGGAAGAGATTCTAAACTTTGTCGAGCAGGGACACCTCGAGGGTATTGTTGATAAAGAGCAGCGTGATATGATCGAGGGAGTTCTGGACCTCAAGGAAACGACTGCCGGTGAGATCATGACGCCGCGGACGGACCTGGTGGCACTGGAGCATGACGCAAATCTGGACGAGGTGCTTGAGATCATCCGCAAGGCGGGGCATTCGCGGATCCCGGTGTTTGAGGAAAATGTGGATAATATCATCGGGCTTTTGTACGCCAAGGACCTGCTGCTCAAGATTACCGGAAACGGTGAAACTTTTCAGCTTCGTGAGAAGCTTCGCCCGGCGTATTTTGTGCCGGAGACTAAGCCGGTGGGCGATTTGCTGCATGAGTTCCAGGCCCAGAAGCTGCATATCGCGGTTGTGCTGGATGAGTACGGCGGGACGGCGGGAATCGTGACGATTGAGGATATCCTCGAAGAGCTGGTTGGCGAGATCACGGATGAATATGAGCCGACGCCGGAAGAGCCGTTTCTGGCCGTGGATGAGAAGACGGCACAGGTGGATTCTCGGATGTATATCGACGATTTGAACGAGCAGTTTGATCTCGATCTGCCGGAGGAAGAGGATTACGATACGATCGGCGGGTTTGTGTTCTCGCATCTTGGGTACATTCCGAAGGTAGACGAGCAGTTTGAATATGAGAATCTTCGGTTTACGATTGTGGATGCCGAGCCGCGTCGGATCAAGCTCTTACGGATTGAGAAGCTTGGCGTTCATGAAGAGGCGCAATGATGGTCGAGCGGGATGTCGCGATCTGCCTTCGCAAGACGGATTACTCGGATACGTCGCAGATTGTAACGCTTTTTACGCGGGCCGGCGGCAAGATCAGCGCGATTGCCAAGGGGGCCAAGCGTGCCAAGAGTGCATTTGACGGGCCGATTGAATTGTTTTCGTATGGGCCGGTGATGTACGTTCGCAAAGAAGGGGGCCAGGGGCTTTTTACACTTCGGGAATTCAGCCAGCAGGCGAAGTTTGCCGGGTTGCGTGTGAATTTGCATGCACTGAATGCCGGGCTGTTTGCGGCGGAATTGACTGAAAAGCTGACTGAAGAGGGTGATCCGCACGAGGGGCTGTTTGATAATTTGGAAAGGTTTTTAGAGGATGTGCAGGTGCAGCGTGAGCAGGTGGATGTCTTGCGGCGGTTGATCGTGTTCGAGCTTGGGCTGCTGCGTGAGGTGGGGTTGTTCCCGGTGTTTGACCGGTGTGCCAACAGCGGGGAGTTGTACCGGGGTAAATGGCTGGAGGTGTATTTTTCGAGCGATGCCAACGGAATTTTATCACCGGACAGCGAGGGTGCGTTTGTCGATAAGATGCTGATCAGCCCGCAGACGGCATGGGTGCTTGGGCATTTAAGCGAGATCGGCAATGCGAAAGAAGGGGTGCTGCACGAGGCGGAGCGGGTATTGGTGTATCATTTTACGCATTTGCTTCGCAGGCCGCCGAAGATGGCGCGGTATTTTGTGTAGAAGTCTTTAGCTTACTTGTCCCATGGCGAGATTAAAACCGAGCATCCAGACTATCTGGTGGCTCAAGACACCTAACCATGAAAGACTAATATGTCAAGAAGTTACCATACTACAAGAAGAGATATCCAAAAAGCAAAACGCTATAAATATTCATCTGCCTCGGTGCGTGAAAAAATGATCAAGGAAATGGAAGATGAACTTGAAATTAAACGAACCGTTAAATGGCAACGCAAATCGATCGATGATATGGGCTCAGTTTTGCCAATAACACCAATAGATTCTATCCCTATTGAAGTTAAAGACAAATCGGAATACATACACTATCCGGCAGGACCAGAAGATATTGTTAATTTGCTTAAAATATTACCGCAAGGAGTTGCGGACGGCATATCTAAAATATCACTTTGTCTCGGCAATTCATATGAACTTGAAAGAGATGATTTCTGGGCAGATAAATGCGAGCCTGAAATAGATCCTTTTACTAAAAGAGAAGGCAGTCGTGTTTTCAGTGAAGTATATATGAGCAATGTATTAGGAACCTATTTTCTAAAAAAGTCTGAGATACGCCTATACGGTTATGTTTATAGCCCTGAGCTTGAGAATAGAAAGATGTGGGAGGTTTACTTCAGGCTCAAGATGCTGATGACGTTTGCCCATGAACTAAGTCACCATTACGATTTCTCATATAGGATAGCCAGGGGACGCTGGCGTTTCGACAATAATCAAAAGGTTGAATCTTATGCAGATGAAACCCAATTCAAATGGGCTAGAGAATACATTATACCATACCTCGAAAAGACGTACCCACAAGATGTTAAGCAGCTTAAGAAATGGATGGAAGAAAATATCGGATTTGTCTGCCCGCTTGAACTATTGGCTGGTGACCCATACGTAACGAATAAAGATGGAGCGATGTGGATCAGCACCTTATTCAGTACATCCTCCGCCTTTGAGGAATTTGTTGATGCTATACTTAAAGGCAAAAATAGGGACGAGGCTCGGTTGGAATTTGGAAATAACATCCACATGGCTGAAGGCTACGATATGGCATTGTCAATTATCGATGAATTGCTTAATAGAAAGCCTGAGTGGGCAAAAGCATTGATTCTAAAAGCTGATATATGTGTGCACAAAGAAGAATATGACAAAGCTATAGCACTTACAAATGAGGCTTTGGAATCTGAAGCCAATTCAATAAGAGCACTGGAAGTGATGGCAGATGGATATTATGGCTCAAAACAGTGGCAGGATGTCATTTCGCTTTCAGAACGTATAATGAACTTGTGCGGTGAAGACGAGAAATATCAATATGCATATGCCCTTGAGATGGGAGCGTTGGCAAATTTAGAACTTGAGAATTACGATCTTGTTGAACAAGCAATAAATGAGCTAATGAAGGGCCATAGAGGTATGAAAAGAATAGCGGAGCGACTGTCAGGGAAATATAAAGAAAGGCTTGAATCTCATTCCCAATAACTCGTTGGATTAAGTCTGCAAAGTTAGTATTAGCTTAGTCGAACAGGCCCTGGATTCCTTCCTGGATCCGTTTGCGAATCTCTTCTTTGAGTCTTTCTTCCTCGGAGGGCTGCTGCTGGTCCTGCTGGTCCTGTTCTTCTTTGGGTTGTTCCTGCGGCTGGGGCTCGGCCTGGTTTTGCTTTTTATCGAGGCCGAGGGCTTTTCGGATTTGTTCCTCGATGAGCTGGCGGCCCTGGCTTTCAAGAAAGGCCTCTGTGTCGAGGCATGGACTGGTCAGCGTGCAGCCGAGGGGTAAGGCAATGCGGTCTTTTCGATTGGCCTGGTCGATGCGGATCAGTTCTCCGGAAAGTGTGTAAGGCAGCATGACGGACATATTCATCTTCTGGTTAAAGTTGATCCTGCCGCCAAAGTTGATCGGGTTTTGATCGAGGTTGATCTGCATATTGTCGTAAGCGATGATCTCATCCTGTACGGTAAAGGGGGTCTCGACGACTTCCATTGTGCGGATGTCGGTTTTATTCATGAGGCCCAGTATTTTTCCGAGCAGGCCGGTTTTGGTGCCCTGCAGGGCCATCTTTGCGATGGAGTATTTGCCCTGTACCTTCAGGTCGCTCATCGGGGCGTTGACCAGGGGAAAGCGGAGCGTGTCGCAGGAAAAATTGAGCGTGCCGCGGAGATTGATGGCATCGGCAAACAGCGGGTTCATGTACATCAGGAGGTTGTTGGTCAATTCGTTGGTGATCTGGATGTTTTCGCAAATCTGTGTGGGTTTGGGCAGTGTGAAGAAGATTTTTTCCTGTGAAAGATCCGCGGTGCCGCCAAAACGAAGGGTACCGCTGTTGGCGGTGGTTTCAAACGGGGTGAGAGTCAGTGTGCCCTGGTTGATATTGAGTGCGGTTTGGGTCGGGCCGAGGTTCAGGCCCATCCAGGACGCGGACTCAAAACCGAGGGGGAAATTGAGTGCCATGTTTTTTGTGAGATTCGCCGGGGCCTGGTCGGCGGGGTAATTGGTAGAGAAGGTAATCTTGTCGTCGCGTTTGCCGATCAGGGTCAGGCCCTCAGGGACAAAAGGGGCGGCGAGCGTGGAGAGTGCCGCGAGGTCGTAGGTGGTATCCAGGTCGGCGTCGAGGTGGACCTGGTTGTTTTTAACGGATTTTTCGACGCTGCCGTGGCGGATTTCGATGAGCTGTTCGCCGATTTTTGCCTTGAACCGGCCGGAGAAGGTTTTCTCGGCGGGATCGAGGATGAGTGTGCCCGAGGCGGTGGCCTCTTCGGCCTCAAGCGGCGGGATGTCGGTGCCTTTTTTGCCGGCGACGAGATCGGTGATTGTGGCGGAGTTTAGCTGGGCGCGGATTTTGGAATCGTCCGAATCGGGGCCGACGAAGCCCCGGGCGTCGAGTGTGCCTTCGAGGAGCATGTCTTCAGGGGTTTTTATGCCGGCCGCCTTTGCATAGGCGAGGGCGGGGGCGAGTTCGATATTGGCCTCGAAGGCTCCGGAAAATGCGGTGATCGCGGATTTTGCGGCGGTGAGGTATTTCGCGTTTTCAACGGTGATATCGCCCAGGCCCGTGGAGACGGCATTGAGCCGGTTGATGGTCACGGCTTTGGCCGCGGCGTCGTAATCGAGGGTAAGGTCGAGCGTGGCGGAGGCGGGGGGTGTTTGGTTTTGGGCCTGGCTGAGCTGGAAGTTTGCCAGGGTGCCGTTTGCGCGGACGGCGGCCCCGTTATCGCGGAGGTTGAGTGTGCCGGATGAATTCAGCTCGCCGTTGATGTCGAATTTCGGCTGGACGCCGAACTGGCTTGCAAAGGCGAGCGCCTGCGCAAGATCGGCGGAGGCGGTAAAATCGAGGCGGTCCTGCGAGCCGGCGGAATCGAGTGTGAGGAACGGGGATTTGACATCGAGGGCGTCAATCTTGAGGCGGTTGTTTGTGTTTTCGATGTCGGCCCGGATGGTGACCGGCTGGCTGGGGGGAGCGGCTTGTCCTGCGGCCGCGGTTTGCATGCTGAAGTTTTCGATCTTCGCATCAGCGAGAATGCGCTTCCATGTGCCGTCTTCAATGTTGACTTTTGTGTCGGCGTTTAACGTTCCATTGGCCTCGAAGGGGCGGCCCATCAGGGCAAAGAGCGGGCGGAGGGTTTCGAGCTGGAGCTTTGTGATTTTGACATCGAGCTGTCCGGATTCAAGCTGCCATGTGTCTTTGTCGGGCGTTACGGCGGCCGAGGCTGTGACCACGGCGGGAACCGTTCCGCCGGCAATGGTCATGTCTACATTTGCCCGGCTTTGCTGACCGGGCCCCAGGACGGTCAGTTCGGAGTTGATGTCCTGAAACTTGACGGTCTGGACAGGCTCCTGGCCGGACCAGAGGTTGATCGTGACCTCGCCGTCATTTACGGCAAGATTGACCAGGCCGATTTTGATGCCCTTTTTGGGCCGGACGGGTTGAGTCGGCTCGCCCGGTTCGAGGTCGGGGGCTACCATGTCCGCCTGGGGAAAATCGATGTTCTGTTCGTCGATATTAAGAGTGATCGAGGGCGAATCGATCCGGGCCTTTTTGAGATTGAGGGTGCCGAAAAGCAAATCGAGGTATTTGGGAGCGACGTTCGCGGCCGGCACCTTGACGATGGTCGTCCCGGCGGTGTCTTCGTAATCGAGGTCCTTGACACGGATGCCCTTCATCCAGCCGATGGAGAATTTCTGCATCTCAACGGTGCCGTCGATGCGGGCGTTGACCTGGTTCTTAATGATCCGGTTGCCGGCGGGTGAGGAGAGGAACGCGGGAATCAGCAGTCCTGCCAGCAGCACGAGGACAACAATGAGGATGAGAATGATTTTAAAACGGCGTTTTTTTTGTGAGGTGTTTTCTGCTTTTTTCATTTTTCCCCGCCCGAGTTTGCGTTGGTCTTCTGTAACATGTGTGTCTTTTTATTCCCCCGGAGGCGTGAAACCTCCGGGGATTTTGTCATGCGTCCGGACCGGTTGATGAAGTCAGTCGGACATGATTTCTTCACTTTTCTTTTTAATCGCCTCATCGATCTTGTCTGTAAAATCTTTGGTGATGTCGTCGATATCCTTTTTGCCCTTGTCGCGGTCATCCTCGGTAATCGTCTTGTTCTTCTGCTCTTCATCGAGCTGCTTATTGGCGTCACGTCGGATGTTGCGAATGCTGACCTTGGCCTGTTCACCCATGCCCTTGATCTGCTGGACGATCTGGTTGCGCCGTTCGGTACTCAGCGGCGGGATGTTCAGGCGAATGACCTTGCCGTCGACATTGGGTGCCAGCGAGAGGTCGGATGATTTGATCGCCTTTTCGATGTCCTTGAGTCCGGTGGGGTCAAAGGGCTTGATGACGATGGTGTCGGCTTCCGGGACGGAGATCGTGGCCATTTGGTTCAGCGGTGTGGGGCTGCCGTAGTATTCGACGCGGAGATGTTCGACAAGTCCTGCACTGGCCCGGCCGGTCCGCACGCCGCGAAGTTCCTGGGTCAGGTACTCGAGGGCCTTGGTCATGTTGGTTTTGTGTTCGTTGATAATGGCTTTTGTAGGCATTGTATTTTCTCCCAAGCGAATTTATTGGATTATGGTTCCTACGTGTTCCCCGTGGAGGGCACGTGTGATGTTACCTTCTTTGAAAATGTTCAGGACGATGATCTTGATGTTGTTCTCGGCGCAGAGACTGATGGCCGCGGGGTCAATGACCTTGAGCCGGCCTTCGAGGACCTCCTGGTAGGTCATGGAATCGATCATTTTGGCGTTGGGGTCTTTCATCGGGTCGGCGGTATAGACGCCGTCGACCTTGGTGGCCTTGATGATGACATCCACGCCCAGTTCCGCGGCGCGAAGCGCGGCGCAGGTGTCGGTCGAGAAGAACGGGTTGCCGGTTCCGCCGCCGAGGATCGTGACACGTCCCAGTTCGAGGTGGCGAAGACATTTTCGGCGAATGAAGGGCTCACAGATGGCCTTGACCTCGATGGCACTGAGTACGCGGGTGGGCTGGCCGAGTTTTTCGAGGCTTTCCTGGAGGGCACAGCCGTTGATGACGGTTGCGAGCATCCCCATGTAATCGGCGGTATGTCGGGGGATGTGGCTCTGCTGCGAAAAGGCCGCCCCGCGGAGAAAGTTGCCGCCGCCGACGACGATAGAGACCTCGGGGCCGAGCTTGCAGATGTTGACGATTCGTTCCGCGATGGATTCAAGGGGCTGGGCCTCAATGCCGAAACCGCCCTTCGAGCAGAAGCTTTCTCCCGAGAGTTTCAGGAGTACACGTTTGTATTTCAGGTCCGCCATAATCATTTCCCGTAGGCTTTTTCGTTTCATTTACAAAAAAAGGCACCGCGGCGAATCGCCGTGATGCCTGATTATACTTGCCTGACGGGGGCTTGTCTATTGGAAACCTGCCTGAATCGGCAAGAGTTTTTACCCGATCTCGAAGCGGATAAACCGCTTGATTTTGGCCGTTGTACCGGCCTCTTTCGCGGCGACATCGAGAGCCTGACCGACGGTTTTGCTGTCTTCCTTGACGAAATCCTGGTCTACGAGGCAGTTTTCCTGGAAGAATTTGTTCATTTTGCCGTCGACGATCTTGTCAATGATGTTCTCGGGTTTACCCTTGACCTGCTCTTTGGCCAGTTCCCGCTCTTTTGCAATGGTGTCCGGATCGACGGAATCTCGGTCGGCTGCCACCGGGTTCATCGCGGTAATGTGCATGCAGATGTCGGTGGCGATGGATTCGAGCTTGCCGGCGGCATCCTGATCGCCGGTTTCGACCTCGATCATGGCGCCGAGCTTGTTGTTAAAGTGCACGTATGCCGCGACCAGGCCGTTGCCCGCGACTTCATAGCGGGTGTAATCGCCCAGTTCCATTTTTTCACCGGTCTTGGAGACGGTGTCGGTGATGACCTCGGAGAAGGGCTTGCCGCCGACCTCGGTTTTGGCCAGTTCTTCAGCCCCTTCGGCAGCCGTGCAAGCCGGAAGATACTCTTCGAGCTTTTTTGCGGCTGCGATGAAATCGTCGCTTTTAGAGACGAAGTCGGTCTCGCAGCAGAGTGTCGCCATCGAACCGCATTTGGCGTCGGGGGTTTTGACGAAGATGATCTTGCCTTCCGTGGTTTCCCGGTCGGCTCTTTTGGCCATCGTTGCCATGCCTTTTTTGCGGAGCAGCTCGAGCGCGCTGTCGAGGTCTCCGCCGGTTTCGGCGAGGGCTTTTTTACAGTCCATCATTCCCTGTCCGCTCATTTTTCTGAGCTTCATTACAACTGATGCAGAAATATCCGCCATGGTATCACACCTCATTTTTCTCTGATTTTAAGATTATGGATTCAGCGAGTATCCTGTACTGGAAGTAGAGTTTTTTTACTCGCCGGACTTTTGCTGCGTCGGCTCTTCCGGAGCGGGGTCAGCGGGCGCCGCGACAGGCTGCGTTTCCTGCTGGGGCGGTTCGGGTGCGGATTCAGGCTTTGCCGGCTCAGGCTGCGGGGTTGACGCAGCGGGCTGGGGCTGATCTGCACCTTCTTCATCGCCTTCTTCTTCGTCCGCACTGGCGAGAACTCTTCTGCGAGAGCGTTTGCGGGTGACCGGAGCCGCCGTGTGAGCGGAGCCCTGGATGCGAACCTGCGTTTTGCCCTCGAGAATCGCTTCTGCGAGCTGGTCCATGATGATGCGAATGGCCTTGATGGAGTCGTCATTGCCGGGGATGGCTACATCCACGGAATCGGGGTCTCCATCGGTGTCGATGATCCCGATGGTGGGGATATCGAGCTTATTGGCTTCGCGAAGGGCAATGTATTCCTTTTTGACATCGACGACCACTACTGCGCCAGGCATTTTGTTCATTTTACGAATGCCTTCGAGGTTGGTCTTGATCTTGCGCATCTCGCGTTTGAGCCGTGTGGCCTGCTTTTTACTTTCGGCATCCATTTTGCCGGTCGAAGACATGTCTTCGAGTTCTTCGAGACGTTTGAGCCGGGAACGGATCGTGCGGAAGTTGGTAAGCGTTCCGCCGAGCCACCGTTCGATGACATAGTGCATGCCGGCTTTTTCCGCGGCTTGCGTTATGCCTTTCTTAGCCTGTCTCTTGGTTCCAACAAAAACTACATCCTTGCCAGAGGCCACTACTTCGGTAAGGAGCTTTTTAGCGATGATCAAGCCCTTGAGTGTTTCTCTGACATCAACAATGTGGATCATTCCGCGTTTTCCGAAAATGTAATCATCCATTTTCGGGTTCCAACGGCTGACCGCGTGTCCAAAGTGTACGCCCGATGAGATCAAGTCTCGGGCAATCTGCTTATCCACGTCGTTTCAAGCCTCCAATTACGTCCACGTTTTTCAATTTTCAATTTTTCAATCTGTATAGAGATTGTACCGCCTCCGATGGCGGAAAGCCTGATACAATACCCTAAATGGTGCTGTGTGTCAACTCTTTTGCGGATTTTCGGTTAGTTTTTGGATTTTTTGCAGATTTTCGGGAAATCAGGGGGGATAAAAAAAGACTTTGTGGCTAAAATCTTGGTTCTTGAAGTGCTTTTGTTGACAATACCTATAGGTTTACTGTAACCGTTCACAGGGCGTGAATGTGGATTATGGCCCCAATAATGTAGGAAAA
>CAYVUI010000047.1:0-31188 GCA_964454745.1 uncultured Pirellulales bacterium
AGGAAAAAGGCAGAAGCGAAAAATATCGAATTCTTATAGCGCTGTCATATTAATTATATTGAATCCTGAATGCGTAAATGCTATCGCCGGCTGGGTTAAGGGATATTCCACTCCTCTTTGGGTAATCAGCGGCATATCGGTAGCCTTGTGTCTTTCAATCGCATTTATGAAATCATCGGACTTGACATATTCAGAATCCACAGTCAGTACTTCGCCACGGCTGTTTACATACCTGCCGTTGGGCTGGGCAAAATATAACGCATTTTCTGCGATATTGCAATTCTGGGCATACTCACCTATTTGCATTTTGTCTTTTTCAGTTACGACGATCGCCGGCACATCACAAACATAAGCTTTGGTAATCAGGTGAGTGATAAGAGTTGTATAGGGTGTGAACAACAGGGTAATCCAGCAGACACCGACCACATTGAAAATGACATGAGCATAAGCGGCCCTTCTTGAGTTGGTAAACACACCAATCGAGGCGATGAGCACTGTTATCGTCGTACCAATATTCTCGCCCAGGATCAATGCGGCTGCTGTTGAAAAGTTAATCGTTCCTGTCAATGCCAGGGCCATTGTTATCCCCAGCGTTGCCGAAGAAGACTGAATAATCGCAGTCAGAATTGCCCCCACCATTACACACTTCCACAGGCCCCAAAATGTGTCCGGCTGGAACCGATGGAACCAGGATTCAAAACTCGACATTTCCTTAATGGGAGAAAAACCGTTCTTCATCAGCTCAAGGCCAAAAAATACCATGCCCAGCCCCATCAGGAACATCGCAAAAAATCGCAAAGAGTCTTTTTTTGCAAAAAGGTAAAAAAACGCTGATATGCCCAGTAAGGGTAGGCCATACTTTCCGATTTTTATTACCAGGATCCACCCCGTTATGGTCGTGCCGATATTTGCGCCTAGAATGACCCCGATCGCCTGCGTCAGCGTCATAAGGCTGGCATTGACCATCCCGACAACCATCACTGTCGTGACCGAACTGGACTGAATGATACAGGTTACCAGAGTCCCCACCCCGCTGGCCATCAAACGGTTGTTGGTGATGGCGCCGATCATCTTGCGCAATCTTTCTCCCGCTACCGCTTGCATACCCTCGGACATATTCTTCATGCCCAGAAGAAATATTCCAAGACCGCCGCACACCTGAAAGAGAATCTCAAGCACCTGTCCTATGATAATCTCCCGGTCAAGTTTAAACTTATAAAGTTGTCATTTATAAAAAAAACAAGAAAAGGATCTGTGTTGTCGCCATATGGCTGCATTCACCAAAGAATCCAGCCATGTCACTCTTTTTACTGGAATCCGAGGTGAAAGAGAGAGAAAATATGCGATTTCCACTGTCCGTTCAAATATCTCTTTTCTCACCAAAAGGCAGATTATATAGAAAGCTTCTTCGCTTTGCAAGCGACTTTTGCATTCTAATTTAAGCTGGATTCAGGAGATTCTACTCATAAACAAATGTTATGAAGAAACCCTCATTTTGGGGAGTCCTTTTGTATGCATGTTTGAAATAGCTTCTGAACAATCAATCCGTCTCAAAAGCGTGTTTGCTGCGGTAGATCAGCCAGTACACCGTCCCAACGAGCAGCCCGCCGCCGATGATGTTGCCAATCGTAACCGCTGTAAGGTTCTTTATGCAGCCGACCAGGTTCAGGGCCGAAAAATCAGAAGCAAGCAAACCCAACCGACTAAGCAGCTCGCCATTGCTCTTTAGCAGCATGCCCATCGGGATAAAAAACATATTCGCTACGCTGTGCTCAAACCCGGCCGCGACAAATGCCGTAATCGGGAAAATAATGCACAGGATCTTATCCGTATTGGTCCGGGCGGAAAAACAAAGCCAGATCGCCAGGCACACGAACACGTTGCAGTAAATCCCGCGGAACAGGGCCGTGGAGAAAGGCAGGGCGCATTTACCGTTGGCGATTTTCAATGCCAGTGCCGCCACGGCACCGTCGGCCATTTCATACTGCCGGGTCAGGTACAGCCCGTACACGGTAATCACCGAACCGATCAGGTTTCCAGCGTAAACCAGCAGCCAGTTCCAGAGGACTTCCCGAATCGTCAATTTCCCGCTGGCCAGTGCCATGACTTTCAGGTTATTTCCCGTAAACAGCTCCGCGCCGCCGATGATAACCAGGATCAGCCCGAGGCTAAATGCCAGCCCGCCAATGAGTTTCGCCAGGCCAAAGCCCACCACCTGGGCCGTGTCAACGGAGGTGATAATATAGAAATCACCCGCAAACGCGATAAACGCTCCGGCCAAAATGGATAACAGCAGTTTCTGCGTGATGCTCAGTCGGACCTTTTTGACACCGATATTTTCCGCCTTGACCGCCATTTCCGCAGGCAAAAGGGCGTCGAGAGAAAATGAATTATTCTTTGCTGCGTCACTCATGAACCGAACTCCTTATTGATTATGGAAAAAAACAATGCTTTTTCGATAGCCTATTTATCCGGATTCCAAAGCAAAAAGCAACACGGCATTGCAGAGATTGGGGCATTTAGACAGGATTGTAACAAAAAATGACAGTATCCATTCAGCCGGCAGGGGTAAAGGCGGCCTCAGGAAAAGGAGAAATTGCGAACGGAATACACAATCGCGGATTATTTTGAGACGCTGTGGAGCTGTTCCTGTTCTTTGGCGGTCTGTTCAAGCTGCGCTTTCGCGGAAACGCGGTCGGGGATTTTGGCCGCTTTCTTCGGTTTGGCATCCTCGATGGCGGCTTTACGCTGGAAGGCAGAGCCGATGGAACGCAGGCGAGTGTATCGCTTGTCGAGCAGGTTCTCGATTTTTTGACGCTTGAGCTGCCCGAGCGTTTTAATGATAAACTGTTCCACATTATGAACGGTATCGTGCAGGTTCCTGTGCGCCGCCCCGAGCGGCTCACGAATCACTTCGTCAACGAGGTCGAGCTTTTTAAGTTCTTTGCCGGTCAGCTTGAGTGCCTTGGCGGCCGGTTCGGTTTGGGTGCCGTCCCGCCAGAGAATTGCGGCACATCCTTCCGGGCTGATGACGGAGTAGTAAGCAAATTCGAGAATCGCCATTTTGTCTCCCACGCCGATGCCCAGCGCTCCGCCGGAACCGCCTTCTCCGATCACAATCGAGAGAATCGGAACCTTGAGACGTGACATTTCCATGAGATTGACCGCGATGGCCTGAGCCTGGCCGCGTTCCTCGGCGCCGATGCCTGGGTAGGCCCCCGGCGTATCGATAAACGTCACTATCGGCAGGCCGAACTTTTCCGCCAGCTTCATTTTGACCAGTGCCTTGCGATATCCCTCCGGGTTCGGACAGCCGAAGTTACATGCAATCTTTTCCTTGATCTCCCGGCCCTTGTCCTGACCGATGACCATGACCTTTTCCCTGCCGATCTGCCCGAGGAAGGTGCGGATCGCCTTGTCGTCGCCAAAGCAGCGGTCCCCGTGCAGTTCTCTTGCGTCTTTCACAATCAAACGCAAATAATCGCTGAACAACGGCCTTTGCGGATGCCGCGCGACCTGTACGGTCTGCAAGGGGCTCAGGCTGGAATATACCTGTTGAAGCAGTTCAGTTTGCTCTTTCTGGAGCTTTCGAATTTTAGAAGGCGATGCCTTTTTATTCGTCAGATCCAGAATGCTCTCATCAAGCTTGGCGATTTCCTGCTCAAAGGGCAGATACTGTAATGTCGTATTTTCGTTATTCATATCAAATAATATCTGTCAGAATTATACCATAATAAAAAAATCTGGCACCAAATAGTACCAGAATTTCAGTCGGCTGCGCACAATATCCATGTGCTGAAATTTCTTACTTTCGCGATTTTAGCAAAAATCGGATCGAAATCAAAGAAAAAAATTGACTTAAATCGTTGTCTTGGATATGGTTATCAAAATTGAAACCGGGATTGATGGTGCATTAAGTCTATGTCTTTAAAAGAGTTAAAACAGGTTGGGGTTCTAGGAATTGGCCTGCTGGGTGCAAGTGTGACCCTTGCTGTTTCCAGGGGAAAAACCTCCATAAAGACCACAGCCTACGGCCATCGGGATATAACACGCCAGAGAGCCCGCGAGCTTTCCATCGCCTCGGAAATCTGCGAAACCTTACAGGATTGTGTGAAAAACGCGGATATGGTGATTCTTGCGACTCCGATCAGCATTTTTGAAAAAATCTTCAGGGAATTGTCCCAAATCGTTCCTCAAGGGTGTATTATCACCGATGTCGGCTCGACAAAGACCGATCCGCACCGCTGGGCGGGAAAAATTTTCAAGGGCAGGGCCCGCTATGTCGGCTCGCACCCGATTGCCGGTTCCGAAAAGCGGGGCCTTGAATACGCCCGCGACGACCTGTTCTTCGGTGCCAAGTGTATTATGACCAAAGACGCAAAAACGGACCCGAAAGCATTTGAAACCGTCCGGGCATTCTGGCAGAGCCTCGGCTCGAGGGTCATCGAAATGACGCCCCGCGAGCACGATAAGACCTATGCCGCGGTCAGTCATATTCCGCACGTGACCGCTGCAGCGCTGGTAAACGCGACCGATTCAAAAAAGATATTCTATGCTGGAAAAGGCTTTATTGATACTTCCCGCGTGGCCTCAGGCCCTGCGAATATCTGGATGGATATCCTGCTGAGCAATTCGGCCAATATCGCCGGCGGAATCAACAAGGTAATCGGGGAACTGGAAAAAATGCGTGATGCCGTTGCCAGTAAGGACGCGGCAAAAATCGAAAAGCTGCTGGAAAAGGCAAGAAAGAGACGCTCGGATCTCATCGAATACAAGGTTAAACATAAGGAACTCTTCTAAGTGCCGTTTGGCGGGGCGAGGAAGGGCAATGTGAAAAATTTCACAAAAAGGAGTGAATTGTGGCCCATTGGCGGTTTGAAGTCGGGACAAAAAAGGGATTTGAAGATGTGCATGGCAAGGCGGTGCTCGCGGATATCAGGGAACTGGGGATTGACGCGGTTGACCTTGTCTATTTTGCGCAGGTTTTCCTGATTGACGGAGATTTTGAAAAGGACTTTGCGGATCGAATTGCCGGTGAACTGCTCTGCGATTCGGTCTGCCAGGAGTACTGCATCGGACGAAGCCAGGTTCCGGCCGGGCCGACAAAGGCAACCATCGTTGAAGTGCACCTCAAAAGCGGTGTGACGGACCCGGTCGCCCAATCGGTCACCGCGGCAATCGCGGATATGGGCAAGTCGGTCGAGATGGTACGCACGGCGAAAAAATATATATTCGTTGGCAATGTCACGGATCAGCAGGTCGAGATGATTGCCAGGAAAATCCTTGCCAATGACTGTATTGAAGAGGTCATCTTCGGACAGGATGAAGAGCCGCCGAGTCCGCATTTGAGTGCTTACCAGTTGGAGAAAAAGACGGTAAGTCTCTGTGAACTCAATGATGAGCAGCTTGAAAAATTGAGTGCGGAGATGGACCTGTTTCTCAGCCTCCGGGAAATGCAGACAATTCAGCAGTATTTCCGAGACAAAGGCCGGGAACCTTCAGACATTGAGCTGGAAACCCTCGCCCAGACTTGGAGTGAGCACTGTGTGCATAAAACGCTCAAAAGCTCCGTGGAGATGACCGAGGACGGAAAAACCGAAAATTTTGATAACCTTTTGAAGGAAACCGTTTTCCGGGCCACGATGGAACTGGACAAGGCATGGTGCATTTCCGTGTTCGAGGATAACGCCGGGGTGGTGGAATTCGACGATGAGCATGCGATTTGCTTCAAGGTCGAGACGCATAACCATCCCTCCGCGCTGGACCCGTACGGCGGGGCGGCCACAGGGATCGGCGGGGTGATCCGCGATCCAATGGGTACGGGTATGGGGGCCAAGCCAATCGCGAATACGGATATTTTCTGTTTTGCCCCACCGGATACGCCGGCAGATGAGGTTCCCAAGGGCGTGCTGCATCCGCTGCGGATCATGAAGGGCGTGGTTTCAGGCGTTCGTGATTACGGCAACCGCATGGGCATTCCGACGGTAAACGGGGCGATATATTTCGATAAGCGATACATGGCCAATCCGCTGGTTTTCTGCGGCAACCTCGGGCTGATCCCAAGGGATAAATGTTTCAAGAATGCCAAAAGCGGTGACCTGGTCGTGGTCGTCGGCGGCAGGACCGGCCGGGACGGGATTCACGGCGCGACGTTCTCCAGCGGGCAGATGACCCATGAGCATGAGACGATTTTCTCCCATGCCGTACAGATCGGAAACGCGATTACCGAAAAGAAAATGCTCGATACCCTCCTCCAGGCCCGGGACATGAACCTCTACGAGGCGATTACGGACTGCGGGGCGGGCGGCCTTAGCAGTGCGGTCGGCGAGATGGGGGCTTCGCTGGGTGCCCATGTGGACCTCGAAAAGGTGCCGCTGAAATACGCCGGTTTGAGCTATACCGAGATATGGATCAGCGAGGCACAAGAGCGAATGGTCATTGCCGTGAAGCCGGAAAATCTTCAGGCCATCCAGGAGCTGTTCTCCGCGGAAGATGTAGAAGCGACGGTCATCGGGACGTTTACGGATGACAAGCAGCTCAAGCTGTCCTACCAGGGAACAGAGGTGGGAACACTCGATATGGACTTCCTCCATGACGGAATCCCGAAGTATTCGCGGATTGCCCAGTGGACTACGCCAAACAAAACCGATCCGGTGCTCGAGGAATCGCAGGATTACACACAAACGCTTCTCGACCTGATGGGCAGTTACAACATCGCCAGCAAGGAATGGGTGATCCGTCAGTACGACCATGAGGTACAGGGGGCCAGTGTCATCAAGCCGCTGGTGGGTGTCGAAAATGACGGCCCCGGGGATGCCGCGGTCATACGTCCCAAGCTCGACTCCAATCGAGGCGTTGCGCTAAGCTGCGGGATGAACCCGATGTACGGGGATATCGATCCTTACCAGATGGCTCTAAATGGAATTGATGAAGCAGTTCGAAACCTGGTCTGCGTTGGAGCCCGCCCGGACCGAATCGCGATCCTCGATAATTACTGCTGGGGCGACTGCAAGCGGCCGGAAACGTTCGGCAGTTTGGTCAAGGCCTCGCAGGCCTGTTACGATGCGGCGATGGAATATGAAACGCCGTTCATTTCGGGTAAGGATTCTCTCAATAACGAATTTGTCTGCGATGACGGGACGGTGATCTCGATTCCGCCGACGCTGCTGATCAGTGCGTTGTCTATCGTGGACAACGTGGAAAAATGTATCACCATGGACCTAAAGGCCGCCGGCAACCTGCTTTTCATTGTCGGACTGACGGAAAATGAGCTTGGAGGCAGCCACTATTATCATCAACTGAAGGTTTCAGGGGGGCATGTGCCCCGCGTGGACCTCAAGAGGGCGGCGATGACGGCCAAGCGGCTGCACCAGGCGATTGACCAGGGGATGGTGCGAAGCTGCCATGACTGTTCTGAAGGCGGCCTGGCAGCGGCTTTGGCTGAAATGGCCCTGGCTGGCGGACTGGGTGTTGAGGCGGACCTCAGAGGGCTGCCTGCCTCTACGCAGCAGCAAAGCGCGGACGTGCAGCTTTTCAGCGAATCCGCGTCTCGCTATATCGTGGAAGTCGAGCCGGAAAATGTCCATGCATTCAGCCAGCTAATGCTCAATCTGCCCTTTGGGGAAATCGGGCAGGTGGTGGAAAAGCCGTACCTCAATATCGTGGACGCCAGCGGTGCAGTGCGGATCAATGCGGAAATTAAAGAATTGAAAAAGGCCTGGCAGCAGAGCCTGGATTTAGGATAAGGATATCTTGACAATGAGTGCGATCAAGACGCTGGTATTGCGAGCAGCAGGAATTAATTGTGACCAGGAAACGGCGCATGCTTTTGAACTGGCCGGGGCCGGGGCCGAATGTGTACACATCAACAAGCTGATTGAACACCCGGAACTGCTCGACCAGGTGCAGATTCTTGTCTTTCCGGGCGGATTCAGTTATGGCGATGATGTGGCGGCAGGCAAGATCCTGGCCAATCAGATCATCCATCACCTTAGCGACATGATCCGTTCCTTTATTGACAAGGGGCGGCTGGTTCTGGGGATTTGTAATGGTTTCCAGGTGCTCGTTAAAGCGGGAATTCTGCCCGGAGCCGCGGAGATGGGACCAAATCCGGTAACGATTACCTACAATGACTCGGCCAAATTCGAGGACCGCTGGGTGTATCTCGAACCTGCGTCACAGCACTGTGTTTTCCTTGAATCCGGCCGGAGAATTTATCTGCCGATTGCACATGGTGAGGGCAAGTTGGTTGCATCGAATCCTGACATTCTCGATAAACTGGTTACAGATCACCACGTGGCGTATCGTTATGTTGACGCCGAGGGCAATATCGGTCCGTTTCCGATCAATCCCAATGGTTCACAGGAGTCGATTGCCGCATTGACCGATACCACCGGCAGGGTTCTCGGGATGATGCCTCATCCGGAACGATTCGTGGTCCATACCCAGCATCCGCACTGGACACGCCTGGAGAAAAAAGGATATGGCGACGGTTTGAGCATCTTTCAAAATGCTGTGGAGTATGCCCGGGCCAACCTGTAAGAAGTCTATAGTACTTTATTGGGACAGGGTAAACCGAGCTTTTCAATCTCACCGTAGAGTTTTTCCTTTTGGATCGGTTTGATGATATAGGCCTCGCAGCCTTCTCGAAAAGCCCCAAAGATGTCCTCTGGGCGATCTTTCGCGGTTGTCATGATGACCTTCGTGCCGTCCAAACCCTTAATACCTCTCTTCGTTTCGATTTTACGGATTTTTCCAAGGCATTCTACTCCATTCATTTCCGGCATCATGATGTCCAGGCAGATCAGGTCGTATCGATCATTGTTCTCGTATGCTGATTTAAAAGCTTTAATCGCCACTTTGCCGTTGATGGCGATGTCTGTTTCTCCCAATTCGGAAAGATAAATTTGCATGAGTTTACGGGCGGTAAAATCATCTTCCACAATCAGTGATTTCATTTTTTTTATTCCCTATTTCATGTTGTTTTTTACATGTTGGTTGATTGGTATTTTTTAACAATCTTGTCACAAATGTCCGTTACCTCTTTCACTTGCCCGGAAATGTTATCGAGTGAATCTTCCATCATCTGTCTTTCCATGTTGAGCATTTTGGCTGAGAGGTTCATAAAGCCTACACTTCCGCTGGCCCCCTTGAACTGGTGAGTAATGCTCTTGAATTCATCAAGATTGCGCTGTTCATACGCATCAGAGAATTTTTGGATCATATTCGGCAGTTCCTGTACGAATACATCCAGTACCGGCCGCAGTGTATCATCGGATTCGATTTCACTGGTTATATCCGGTTCCCCGGGAGATGCATTTTCCTGGGGAGCATCTGTTGTATCTGCAGAGGGCTCCTGCACAGCTTTGGACAGGTATTTGCAGAGAGTTTCATGCAGGATATTTTGCTTGACCGGTTTGGAGATATAGTCATTGCATCCGGCCTGAATGCATTTCTCGCTGTCGCCGGTCATGGCATTGGCCGTTAATGCGATTACCGGCAGATCATAGCCGTTCTTCCGGAGCATTTGGGTGGCTTCGTAGCCGTTCATATTGGGCATTTGGATGTCCATCAATACGAGGTCATAGTTCTTTTGAGGGATCATGTCCACGGCCTGTTTCCCGTCTTCGGCAATATCGAGGGTCAGCCCCATACGTTCGAGAAGTACGCGGATCAGCGTCTGGTTCGACTTGTTGTCCTCGGTGACGAGAATGTGCCCCAGTAACGGTTCAAACTGATACGAATTGTTCATAATATCTTCCACTTCAATTTTATCTGTGTCTATCCATTTCGTTTGTTTAAGGTCCACTCCAGCGGGTATGGAGATAATAAATTCAGAGCCCTTGTTCAGTTCACTCAGAACTTCCATTGTTCCGCCGAGTTTCTCCACAATTTTTTTGGTGATGGAAAGTCCCAGGCCCGTTCCGCCAAATTTCCGTGTTGTACTCCCGTCGGCCTGGGTAAAGGTCTGGAAAATTAGCGAAATCTTATCTTCAGCAATTCCAATACCGGTATCTTTTACAGCAATGATGATGTTGTGGTTGTCTGTTACTTCCACCTGGACCCAGATCGATCCGGATTCTGTGAATTTGATGGCGTTATTAATCAGGTTAATCAGGCATTGACGCAGCCGGGACGGGTCAGTATGAATGATCGCCGGGATTTTTGACCCGAAACTGATTCCAAAGCCAAGGTTTTTTTCCTGGGCTCCCGGTCGCAGCAGGGAGTCTACTTCCGCAATAAGATTCAGCAGGGAGCAGTCAATCTTGTCAACGGTCAGACGGCCTGCTTCGATTTTGGAATAATCCAGGATATCATTGATCAGCCCCAGCAGGTTCTGTCCGGCCCGCCGGATGATGTTGAGATATTCCAACTGGGTCTCTGTCAGCTTTTCACGGGACAGCACATCGCTGAAACCAAGGATGGCATTGAGAGGGGTTCTTATCTCGTGGCTGGTATTGGCCAGGAATTCACTCTTGTATTGGTTGGCCTGCTCGGCTTCCTGGGCCATTTGCTGGGCGTGAGCGATGGATTCCTTGAGCTTGTGGTTTAGTTTCTCCGCTTCAAGCTGCGATTTTTTGGATCGCTCCATATTGCGAAGAGCCACGACCCTTGATTCCATCAGGGCCCGGTTCTGTATTGTCATGATCTTGTTGATCTTTTCGACTTCATGCCGGGCCAGTTTCAGCTCCGTGATATCGTAAAGAGCGACGATCACATACCGGGAATCATTGATCGTCACCGGTTCGGTGTTGATGGTAAACCATTTGTCCAGTTTTTCTGAATCGCTGCCAAGTTGGAGATTTGCCTCAATGCCCCGCAGTGCAGTATTTTCATCCATGGTTTTCTCTAAAGCCTGCCTCAGGGAGCAGGTCGAGCAGTTTTGGGTCTGGCCGCAATCAAGAGAAGTATCCACAGTCTGGAAACATGCGATGGCGTTTCCGCAAAGCTGTCCGACAAGCGATCCGGACTTGTTGCGGATGGTTTCCTCGCCGATGCGGTTAATCAGGCTCACTCGCAGGTCATGATCGAGCAGGATCATCGCGACCGGGGCCAGGTGAAATACCGCCAGGAGGAAATCCATATCCTGAAATATCTTGTTCTGTTTCTTGTCAGCCATTTGGCAATGCTCATTCCTTTTTTGAACTCAATCCCTAAGAAAGGTTCATGGAAACCTCAAACCGATTTTTTAACTAATTCGGGTAATTTCTCGACCGAAATAACAGAATTTGCCCGGAACTTGCTTTCGCCCTGTAAAACCGCCGATTACGGCCTTGAAATAAGAGATAGATTCACGGGATAAAAAATTATAGGACGAAAATCGTTTTCATAATACAATCCCGTTTTCAGCGTAATCCCCTGTTGACCTTTGGGCGGTTGGAGTTTATGATACCTTTTTGGTAAATTGTGATTTTCAGCTAAGGATTTAGGATTTTTATGACTCGTATCAATGAAAACTTTTTGAAACTCAAGGCCGGATATCTTTTCCGGGAAATTGGCAGACGTGTCAGCGAATTTACAGAAAACAACCCCGATGCAGATGTGATCAAACTGGGGATCGGCGATGTGACCGAGCCGCTGGTGCCGGAAATCGTCCGCCAGATGCACGCTGCCGTTGATGAAATGGCCCAGGTGGATACCTTCCACGGGTACGGCCCTGAAAAAGGCTATTCGTTCCTGACGGATGCGATCCTGGACAATGATTACCGGGCAAAAAATATCGACATTTCGGACGATGAAATCTTCATCAGCGACGGTTCAAAGTGCGACACCGGCAATTTTCAGGAAATTTTTGACCGCGAAAACACAATCGCAGTAACCGATCCGGTATATCCGGTATATGTAGATACCAATGTCATGGCCGGCCGGACAGGACAGGCCGACGATAGCGGCAGGTATGAGGGGATTGTCTATCTCCCTTGTACCGCGGAGAATGATTTTGTGCCGGACCTTCCCAGCTCAAAGGTGGACTTAATCTACCTGTGTTATCCAAATAATCCCACCGGTGCGGTTGCTACCCGGGACCAACTCGCCAAATGGGTGGAATATGCCCGGGAAAATGACGCGATCATTCTCTTTGACGCCGCCTATGAGGCGTTTATCACGGACCCAGCCATCCCGCATTCGATTTATGAAATCCCCGGGGCCGATGAGGTTGCTGTGGAATTTCGCAGTTTTTCCAAGACCGCGGGCTTTACCGGGGTCCGCTGTGCGTTTACAATCGTTCCGCATAAAGTCAAAGCGGTAACCGCAAACGGTGAGAAAACTGCACTCAATCCAATCTGGAATCGCCGGCATGGCACCAAGTTTAACGGGGTTTCATATATTACCCAAAAGGGTGCCGCCGCCGTTTATACTCCCACAGGTCGCCAGCAGGTGCAAAAGGTCATCCAAATGTACCTGGCCAATGCTGGCCTGATGAAGCAGGCACTGTCAAAGGCCGGGATTGAGGTCCATGGAGGCGAAAATGCCCCGTATGTCTGGCTCCGGACGCCGGACAAAATGGATTCCTGGGAATTCTTTGACTATCTGCTCGAAAAAGCCAATATCGTCGGAACCCCCGGTGCGGGCTTTGGGGCCGCAGGGCAGGGGTATTTCAGGCTCAGTGCCTTTAACCATCCGGAAAATGTGAAGAAAGCGATGGATCGTATATCCGCTTTATAGAATTGAATATTCATTTGATTCACGGAGATTCAGGAATTGAATCCGCTCAATGTATTTTCCCGGACGTCGGCAAAACCCAAAGTCGCCAGGGCCTACCTGGGCCTCGGCAGCAATCTTGGGGACAGCCAAAGCCATCTGCATGATGCTATTCGAAAGCTCGATCAGGTCGAAGGGATACATGTTGACCAGGTCAGCAAGTTCATCGTCACCCCTGCGCTGGCCGAGACCGAGCAGCCGGACTACCTCAACGCCGTCGTGCGGGTCAATACCTCGCTTTCTCCCGAGCAGCTTTTCCAGCGGACCACCATGATCGAGGATCAGGCAGGCCGGGTGAGAACCGGTGAAAAATGGGCACCGCGTACGCTGGATATAGACATCCTGCTCTTCGGCAGTGAGGTGATCGAAACGCCGACGCTGACGGTTCCCCATCCCCAGATGCACCTGCGGTCGTTTGTCATCAAGCCGCTGCTCGAACTGGATGCAAAACTGCACCATCCCACGTTAAAACGCCCGTTTGAGCATCTTTTGGAGAGGTTAAACGGTCAGGATTTCTTCGTGGCCCCCCATAAACCCAAGCTCATTTCCATTGCCGGGCTGATTGGTGTGGGCAAGACCACGCTGGCCAATGCCCTGAGCGACTGGTTCGGCTGCCGCTGCATCGAGGAAGCCTACGACAAGAATCCGTTTTTGCCCAAAGTTTACGGCGGCGAGACGGACCTGGCCCTCGACAGCCAGTTGTTTTTTCTTAAAAGCCGGATTGACCAGCTTTTGCAGCGTAATTTCAAGGCAGGGGAATTCGCGATTACGGATTACATCTTTGAAAAGGAGCTCATTTACGCCCAGACTCTGCTCCAGGCGGGTCAGTACGATGAGTATTACCGGGAGTATAATGAGCAGGCTTCGCGGATTACCAGGCCCGCCGTGGTGATCTATCTCAAGGCATCCGTGCAAAAGTGTCTCGAACGTATCCATTATCGAAACCGCCCATACGAACAGAAAATCGAGAGCTCACTTCTTGAACAACTCGACCGGAAATACGAAGAATTAATGGAAAACTGGGTCCACTGCCCGGTTCTCCGTGTGTATGATTATGAATATGATTTTAATGAACCGGAACATATGGAACGATTTGCAAGTGAGGTAGTTGCTTATCTATGAAAACAACACAGACCATCCAAGAGGTCAGGGAGATCATTGCCTCAGCCCGTTCGATGGGCAAAAGCATCGGGTTTGTACCGACAATGGGTTCACTCCATGCCGGCCACCTGTCCCTGGTCGAAAAAGCAAGGCAGCAATGCGAATTTGTCGTGGTAAGTATTTTCGTAAATCCTACCCAGTTCAATGATTCGGATGATTTTGAAAAGTACCCGCGGGACCCGAAAAATGACCTCGAAATCTGCAGAAGTGCATCCGTTGACCTCGTTTTTTGTCCGGAACCGTCGCAGATGTACCCGCATCCCCAGCTTACATGGGTGCAGGTACGGGATTTGACGCAGAATTTATGCGGAGAGTTTCGCCCCGGACACTTTGACGGTGTGACCACGGTGTGCAGCAAGCTGTTTAACATCGTCTGCCCGGACAGGGCTTATTTTGGCATGAAAGATTACCAGCAGCTCGCGGTGATCCGGCGAATGGTTAAAGATCTGAATCTGCCGCTGGAAATCGTACCCTGCCCGACGGTTCGGGAAGTGGACGGCCTGGCCGTGAGCAGCCGCAACCTGTATCTTTCCGAAATCCACCGCAAGGAGGCGACGCTGATACATACCGCCCTCGAAAAGTGCCGGACCATGGTTGAAAAGGGCTACAATAACGCAAAGAGCCTCATCGGGGCGATGCAGAATATTTTGAGTGCTTCTTCCATGATCGAGATTCAATATATCCGGATTGTGGACAGTGAAACCCTCGAAGATGTTGATATGATTGAGAAAAAGGCCCTGGCGGCGGTTGCGGTAAAGATCGGTTCGACCCGATTGATTGATAATACGCTTCTTGAACCTTCGACGCAGGGCGGGTAAAATAGAGCATTTGGAAAGGCTGTGAAAAGAAAATGTTATTGAAAGTCCTCAAGGGAAAGATTCACCGGGCAAGGGTGACCAAGACCAAGGTCGATTATCCCGGTTCGGTGGCCATAGACGCGGACCTGCTCGATGCGGCGGGGATCAGACCTTATGAATCGGTACTGCTGGCCAATGTAACCAATGCATGCCGGGCGGAAACGTATGTTATCGAGGCGCCGCGGGGCAGCCGGGATGTGGAAGTGCTCGGTGCCGCGGCAAAAATGTTCAGCCCGAAGGATATCATCATCGTGCTCAACTTCGCCTTTATGACCCCGGAAGAACTTACCGGCCACAAACCGTCGGTCATCGCTCTGGACGAAGACAACCAGATTATACAGAAGAAATAGATGCGCCCGGAACTTTTTAAAATCCCGTTCACCGAGATCACTGTCAAAAGCTACGGTGTCATGCTGGTCATCGGCTTTCTTTTTGCCGTGTACCTGATGCGTTCGCTCGCGCGGAGATGCCGCCAGGACCCCGAACAGGTGACCAACGTCGCCTTGTACGCCCTGATTTCCGGCGTCATTGGCTGCCGGCTGTTTTATGTTTTCCACAACTGGGACCAGTTCAGGAATAACCTGTGGGATATCTTTGCCGTCTGGCAGGGCGGGCTTGAATTTCTCGGCGGTGTGATTCTTGCGATCGTGGTGATCGTGGTCTATCACCGGATGACAAAATTCCCGGCCCGGATTTATATGGACCTGCTGGCCATCGGCCTGATGCTGGGGCTGGGCTTTGGCCGGATCGGTTGCCTGCTCAACGGCTGCTGCTTCGGCAAGCCTGCGGATGTTCCCTGGGCGATTCGTTTTCCCTACGGTTCTCATCCCTACGAATCCCAGGCGTATCCCGATTTTTCACGGAATCGAGCGCACGCACACATCGATCTTCCCGAGGAATTTTACGGATATTTCGATGAGCAGGGCAACTGGCAGCAGGTCGAGCCAGACAGGAAATACTTCGGGCGGCTAAAGCCGTATGAAGATTTAACGGACGAGCAGAAAAAACAAGTCAACAGGGGAGTATACCGTTGCAAGCCGGTGCATCCCACGCAGGTATATTCTTCGATCAACGCCTTCATTCTGTGTGGAATTCTGTATCTATTCTGGAAGAAGTTTGGTCGCTACCGGCCGGGGACGACATTTTCACTCATGTTTATCCTCTATGGCCTGACGCGCTTTGGAATTGAATTTATCCGGGCCGGCAATCCCTACGAATCCGGCTGGTGGACGATTACAGATCGCTTAACGATTTCACAAAACCTCGGCATTTACCTGGCGATTTTAGGTGCGGTGCTGATGGCAATCTTCCTGACCCGAAAGCGCGTTCCGCTGCCGGATGCCCCTGAACAGCCCATTGAAAAGCCGGAGCAACCAGAAAGCGAGCCCAAACAGCCCGATGCCTCTGAAAAAGAGCCTGCAAAGAGCCCGAAAGAGACCGTGCAAAGGGCCCGCAATCTGCTCAATAAAGCAAAGAAAAAGGGCAAAAAAGAATCCTGATCATCGCCTGCTTTCCCGGTACGCTTCTTGAATCGCATCGCACAAACCGTCCAACTGCTCTCTTGTGTGGCCCTGCTGAACCGAAATGCGAAGCCGAGAGGTACCTACAGCCACGGTAGGCGGACGAATACCAACGGCGAAATAACCCCGGTCAAAAAGTCCCTGCGATACTTTCATGGTCTTTTCCGGGTCACTGAGAATCACCGGGATAATTTGCGTAGAGCTTTGCCCGGTATCGAAACCCGTTTCCTGCAATCGCCGACGGAGATAATTCGCATTCTCCCGGAGTTTCTTCATCCGTTCGGGTTCTTCCTGAAGGACGGACAGGGCCTCAAAGGCTCCCGCCGCGATGACCGGGCTTGGCGCGGTGGTATAAATAAAGCCCCGCCCGCGGTTAATCAGGTACTCACGAACGACAGCGTTACTCGCAATCACGCATCCGCTTGCCCCCATCGCCTTGCCCAGAGGCGCCACGATAATATCCACGTCATCGAGCGTGTTCATTTCTTCACATAAACCCGCTCCCCGGTTTCCCAGGCACCCCAGGCCGTGGGCCTCATCCACGATCAAAATGGCATCATATTTCTCTTTGAGCCGGACCAGTTCCTCGAGGTTCGCCGTGTCGCCGTCCATGGAAAAGACGCTCTCGGTAACGATAAATCGCTGCCCAGGGCCTCCCTGTTCCAAAAATCGTTCCAGCCGGTCCATTTGCCCCCGGTGATACGTCCGAAAACTCGCCTCACCGCCTCGCACAGCATCAACAATCGAGGCATGGTCGAGCTTATCGATCAGAACCAAATCCCCTTTGCCCGGCAGGTTCTTGAGCAATGCCTCATTCGCCGTCCAGCCGGACGGAAAATACAAACCCGCTTCTTTGCGCAAAAACGCCGCCATTTTTTTTTCCAGCTGAATATGAGGCCCCAGGCTGCCGCAGACCAGCCGTGAAGCCCCGCTGCCCAGCCCCCATTGCTTTGCGGCATCGATCGCGGCCCTCTTTACGCGGGGATGATCGGCCAGGTTGAGATAATCATTGCTGCAAAAGAGCACACACTCCCTGCCGTCGATTACGGCCTTACAACCGTCTCGCTGTGTAATTTCCCGCAGTTTGCGGTACATCTTCTGTTCATCAAGCTCGTTTAAATGTGCCCGCAGATTGTCGAAATAGCCATTCATGCAATTTTCTCATTGAACCCAAACGCAATTTACCCGATATTATACACAATAACGTCGATTTTTACAGGACATAGACAATGGGAATTTACGACCGATATTATACGCAGGATAACTATCAACCGCATACACGGTTCCAGATGCCGGGTATGACCCCGGCTGTAAAATGGCTTTTGATCATCAATGTCGCTGTTTTTGCCGTTGAGGTGATTGGCGGGCTGCTGCGGGCACCGATTCAGTCCTATATTGAGCAGTGGTTTGCGGTATTTCCGATCAACTTATTTTACATTCTCCAGGTCTGGCGGTATGTGACCTATCAATTCCTTCATGACGGTCTGTTTCATATCCTGTTCAACATGGTCGCCCTGTTCTTTTTCGGCACCTTCATGGAGCGGTTGTGGGGGACCAGGCGTTTCCTGATCTTTTACCTTACCTGCGGCGCGATTGGCGGGATTGTGTATCCGCTGTTTGTTTTAATGGGTGTGATGACACCGGGAATCCTGGTTGGTGCTTCCGGGGCGATTCTCGGACTGCTCGCAGCCGGGGCGATCCTCTTTCCCAAAATGCGGGTCTATGTATACGGTATCTTCCCGATCCCCTTCGCCGTGATGGCGGTGATCGTTGCTGTCATGAGCATGATGGCCCTGTTATCCGGGCAAAACAGCGGCGGAGAGCTGGCCCACCTGGCCGGCATGGCCGCGGGGGCCGCGTTTGTCCTCTTTAAACCCCTCTCACAAAAACAGAAGGTAAAAACGAATACCCAGAATCGTGCCTGGGAAAAGAAGCTTCAAAAAGAACGGGAATTCGAGCAAAGGGTAAACGAAGTGCTCGACAAGGTCCGTGACAAGGGCATCCACAGCCTTTCCGGCAGGGAGAAAAAAATCCTTCAGCAGGCCACCCAGCGAGAGCGGGAACAAAACAGGGCATAAAAAAAGCCCCGCGATTTGGTAACCACGGAGCTGTGTCAGGGTATCTTAGAGGATACAGTTATGTGTGATGGGAAGATACCGCCGGTTTAGTCCCAGTTGATCTGTTCACTTTCATTTAATAGTTCGCCCATACGGGATTCCACGGCCTGATGTTTACGCTCGATCAGGGAATTGACCTCCTGCTGGCGTTTTTCAATTTCTTCTTCAAGCTGTTCAAGCTTCTTTAACAGGGACTGGTATTGCAATTCCTTCTGCTTGACAATCAGGTCAAACCGGGTCGATACGATTTCATTGAGTTCCGCCTTGAGCATTTCTTTTTCATCTTCAGATGCATAACGCAGCTCCTTGAGAATCTGTTCTCTCCGATCTTTGAGGACCAGGTCTTCCTTCAACACGTCCGCCAGTTCAGGATTACGCTTCTGAATGGACATGATCCGCCCGTACTTTTTCAGGCTAAGCTCCATCCGACGTTGGAATGTTTTTTCATCCTGCTGACGAAGTTCGGTCAATGACATAAATTCATCCGGATAATTCTCTTCGAGCCATTGCATGTACTCATCGATGTGACGGTCCATTCGGTCTCCGCGTCCGCCACCACCTCCGCCTCTTGGCGGTTCCGGTCGACCGTCACGCAGATTTCTCTCACCCGGACGATTTATATTTTCCCGGTCGTTTTGCCTTTGGTTTCGCTGGCTGCGCATCATGTCAAGGATCCGCTCACGGAATGCTTCCGGGTTTGTTTCGTGCAGTTCGCGTAGCTCCTCGGCGAGTTCAGGATTACCCTGGGCAATCCGGTCCAGCACTCGTTCCACCATCTCAGGATTGTGCGGCACACCCGGATGATCCGCCCAGATATCCTCATGTTCATCCGCGTACAAAAAAGAACCGGTTGTCACTATCAAAATCACTGTAAAGTAAAGGCAGCGTTTCATCGTTTATCCCTTCCAGAAAGATTCTGTTGTATCCACGATTTCAATTTCAAGTTCCGTAAGTCCGTAATTTTCGTTTTCATCCGTATAGTCAAGAGTATCGAAGGAAGTTTGTGTCGCGATAGACTCCCCGCGGCTAAGCAGGGCAAGAGATTTCTCGATGTCCTCAATCTCGCGAGTTAAAGCGGCAAATTGTACGTTCTCATTGAGACTGTCACCCGTCCAGAAATCCGCTTCCATCTCCACCGCGGTACGGACAGCCATTTCCTCATTCCCGGCAGGGGGCTCTCCGGGGCCTGCGGAAAAGAGAAGCAAACCAAACGCAAAAACAATCACCGCCGCGGCAGACGCGAACATGTACCACAGCCCTTTCCGGCTCTTTCTCTTTACCAGGGCCTGTTCCATGCGGTCGGCAATTTTCACCATGACGGCGTCATCAGGTCCCTGCACCTCGTATGAATCAAACAGGGCATCTCCCGCTTCGATCTCACGGCGGACCTGCTCGGCGGTTTCGTCTTCGTAAAGCCGACTGATAAGCTGATCAAGTTTTTCATTTTCAGGTTTCATAGTGTATCGCCCATAAGTTCCTTTAAGCGTTTGAGCCCTCGGTGGACCTTGGAAAGCGTCGTGCCGATCGGCTCACCCCGCATTTCAGCAAGTTCCTTAAAACTCATTTCGCTGTAATAGCGAAGGGTAATCAATTCCGCCGTCTCTTCATCGAGTTTGGATAACGCCAAAGACAACGCGTCGCTGTCAATTCCATCGTCTTGGCTGTCAGGCTCGCCCTCGATTTCGAGCAGTTTCTGTTTTTGCTCTAACAGGCGCTGCTGGCGGTATTTGTGCCGCAGGTGGTCTCGAAATAAGTTTGCGGCAATCGTAAAAAGCCACGTTTCAAAGCTGCCGTCCTTGTATTTATCGATTTTCTCGACAAGTTTGACAAAGAGCTCGCTGAGCAAATCTTCACTGAGTTGTACATCGCCGCACATCCGGTAAAAAAAGCCATAACATCGCTTGCCGTACAGGTCCAGGAGCCGTTGAAATGACTCGTTTTTCCCTTTCCGGCAGCCCCGGATCATCTCATTAAGTTGCTCAGGTGTTAATTTCATAATGAACAGGTTTTCATCATTACAGACGGTCCGGAACGCACGCGTATTGCAAAAAATGTGAAAAAGACGATTTTTCCGTTTTTCTATCGAAAATATCGACCCAAATCCCCCAAATACGTAAATAATGCCTGACGGTCCCGCACTAAAGAAGGGGACCGCCGTTGTCCGAATCATCCATCGGGTCTTCATTATCGAACTTCCACCGTTCGGATTCATCCATATCGTTGATCTCACGCTGGACGTATTTGAAGATCTTATTCTGCATGGGGGCCATCTTTTCATACCATCCAAGCATACTCCGATAGCTGGCAACCAGCATGTCCAGGCGCAGAAGCTGCCATTTTTGCAGGCATTCCGGCTCCACTATGTTGTTAAATGGGTCGCATTTGAAAATTCGCTGGCCCTGGTCATTTTGTTCGTAAAACTCGCAATCCTTGCACTGGATCATAATTGAAAACCTCTATTTAAACGTATTTTTTCATTTCCGGCTGATTTCACAGTTGTCAAAGACATAATTTGTCTGTATTATACATGTTTTGAGCTTTTTTTAAAACAGAAATGATACTAAATCGGAGTGTTGAATGGCAAAACCCAGACGCAGAAGAAAAGTCGGCAGCAAAAAGAGACGTGCACGCTGGAAAGTAAGAAACAAAATCGCGTAATATAGCATATTACGAGTTTTTCAGCCCTTCATTGGGTATTTGCTGAAATAAATATGAGTCAGATTCTTGTACGTTTTGTACCTGACAACAAGCAGGTCAATGTTCATGCGGGTATAACCATTCTGGAAGCTGCCGGAAGGGCGGGGATTATCCTGAATACCCCTTGCGGGGGGGCGGGAACCTGTCGAAAATGTGCGGTTGGCATTGATTCGCAGAAAGAACCGGTGCTGGCTTGCCAGACACGCCTTCAAACCGATACGGTCGTAACTATACCGCAGGACTCCCGGTTTTATCAGCAGCAAATCCTTCAGCATGGCGTGGAAACACAGATTCGGGTCTCTCCGAGTATCCGCAAGGTAAAATTTGACGCAATCCCGCAGGATTCCCGCAAGTTAATCGACGAACTGGACAGGATAAACGGATACACCGTGTCAGGTATTTCTCCCTTTGTCCTCGATAAATTCCAGCAAAATGCCTATCAATCGGGTTACAGCCCCTCCACGGTTGTTCTGCGGAAAAACTGCACTTCCCCCGGCAAGGATAACCGGGAGTCTTACGAAGTTTTATGCATCGAGCAGGGGGATACGCAAAAGGAGCTGTTCGGAATCGCCGTGGATATCGGGACGACAACGGTGGTTGCCAAGCTCGTCGATATGCAGGACGGCCAGGTCAGGGCCATCGAGGCAATGGCTAATCCCCAGATCCGATTTGGCGACGATGTCATCGCCCGGATTTCCCATGCCGGCAGCGAAGAAGGCTATGCCCAGCTTCACGATGTAATCATTGAGTGCCTCAATCAGCTTATTGCCGGATTGTGCACGAAGCAGCAGCTCGATGCCGCACACATCTACGAACTGACCGCAGCGGGTAATACCACGATGAGTCACCTGCTTGCGGGCCACCCGGTCACGCAGCTCGGCCAGGCGCCCTACAAGGCACACACCACCCAGGCCGAGGACCGAAACGCCAGCCAAATCAGCCTCAATATCAACCCGTGCGGCAATGTCCATATTATCGAAAATATCGCTGGGTACGTTGGTTCGGATACAACCGCTGCGGCCCTTGCCGTCGGCATGGACAAGGCCAAGAATATCAATCTGCTCGTGGATATCGGCACCAACGGAGAGCTGGTACTCGGTACCGGCGAAAAAATGTACTCGGCAAGTTGTGCCGCCGGTCCGGCCATGGAAGGAGCCCGCATTCGCCAGGGCAGCAGGGCGATTGACGGTGCAATTGAAAAAATTCATATCGAGGATGGTGACATTTGCGTTCACGTAATCGGCAATGTTCCCGCCCGCTCCATATGCGGAAGTGGAATTATCGATGCCGTTGCGGTATTGCTCGACCTGGGTCTGGTCGATCAGACAGGCCGTTTCCTGGACCGAGAGGAGCTTGCCGAGGATATATCCCCGAAGATTCTCAACCGCCTGACAACCGTAGAAGATCAACCCGCGTTTATCCTGTCACATGGCGACCAACCGGTTTGCTTCACCCAGCGGGATGTCCGCGAAACGCAGCTTTCCAAGGGAGCCATGCGGGCCGGGATGGAACTGCTGCTGCAAAAGGCAGGAATTACCGCAGACCAGATCGATCAGATTCTGCTGGCCGGGGCTTTCGGGAACTATATCCGCAGGAAAAGTGCTTTTCGTATTGGTTTGCTGCCTGCCGTTGCCCATGAAAAGGTGATTTACGTCGGCAACGCGGCAAGCACCGGTGCCCAGATGATCCTGCTAAGCCATGAATGCCGCACCATCGCAGCCGAACTGGTCCAGCGGATTGAATATGTCGAAATTGCACACATGCCCGAATTCCAGATGGTGTTTGCCGAATCCATGATGTTCGAAGCCTCTGATTGATCCATTCGGCCGGATCATATCCCACGTGCAAAGGTCAGCAGGTATCCCATATAAACCAGGTAGCACAGGAGCAGCAGCGCCCCGGATTTTCGCCCGATTTCTCGATACAAAAGGGCGATAGCCACAAAAAGCACTCCCACACCAAAGCACACCCAGTAGTCCAGTCCGATCAGTCGCGGACTAATTACGAATGGACGAACCGCGGCGGCTGATCCGATCACCAGCAGGGTATTAAAAATATTCGATCCTACCAGGTTGCCGATTGAGATTTCGCTGTTACCTTTAAACGCGGCAACTGCGCTGGTCATCAGTTCCGGCAGCGAAGTCCCGATCGCGATGATCGTCAGGCCGATGACCGCCTGGCTGAACCCAAAGCTTTCGCCGAGAAAAACGGCGCCTCGAACCGCGATATCCGCTCCAATCGCCAGGCCCGCCAGGCCGCAGAGGATCAGCCGGGTTTGCGTCAGAACCGGTTTCTGTGCTTGGAGGTGCTTCTCTGTTTCATTCGCACCCGGCACGATTTCGGCGATTTCGGAGCTTCGGTTGCGAATGCCGCCAATGACGGTAAAGGCAACCAGGCCGGAGAATAATACTAACAGAAAGAACCCCTCCCACCGTGTCATCATGCCGTTATGGGCAAACAACGGCCACAGCAGCAAAAAACAGCCCAGCATTGCCGGAAGTTCCACCCGTAAAACCGACTTGCGGATCACCAACGGGCGAATCATGCCGCAAATCCCGCCGACAAGGGCCAGGTTCGCGATATTGGATCCATAGACATTGCCGATGGCGATATCCCCCGAATCCTTCAGTGCCGCGCTGATACTTGCCGCCACTTCCGGTGCGGATGTACCCATCGCGACAATTGTGACCCCGATGACAAAAGGCGAGATTCCCATCCGAAGTGCAATTCCCACAGCGCCGTCAACCAGCCAGTCCGCCGATTTGACCAGTACCGCCAGCCCCACGACCACAAGAATCACTGCCCAGTAGATATTCATTTCAATCGTCATAATGGATCAGGATAGAGACTCTCCCCGGTCTTGACAATGAAAAAGAATGGAAAAGCCGCCTGGGTTAGACGGCTCCAAGAATCAATGCACTGTTGTGACCGCCAAAACCAAGCGAGGTGCTCAGTGCATACCGGATTTTTGCCTCCCGTGCTTCATTGGGCACAAAATCCATTTTGGGGTCACAAGCGGGATCAATGTTATCGAGGTTTGCCGTGGGCGGAATAATCCCCTTTTCAATTGCCTTGGCAACCGCGATTAGTTCCACCGCGCCGCTCGCGCCGAGCAGATGGCCGGTACAGCTCTTGGTCGAGCTGACCATCATCTTATACGCATGGTCACCAAAAACGGAACGAATCGCAAGGCTTTCCGACGCGTCGTTAAGCTCTGTACTGGTACCATGAGCGTTTACGTAGGCAATATCTTCCTTATTAAGTCCCGAATCCGCAATCGCGCGTTTCATGGCTCTTGCCGCGCCGTTTCCATCGGAAAGCGGGGCGGTAATGTGGTGCGCGTCTCCGGTAGCGCCGTAGCCGAGAATTTCGGCATAAATCTTCGCGCCGCGCTTGACGGCATGCTCATAATCTTCGATCACGATAATACCTGCCCCTTCGCTGAGAACGAAGCCGTCACGGTCCTTGTCAAAAGGACGCGACGCATGTGTGGGGTCGTCATTGCGTGTGCTCAAAGACTTGAGAGCGCAAAACGAAGCGAGCCCGATAGGGGTCAGCGCTGCCTCCGAACCGCCGGTGACCATAACATCCGTGCGTTTGTTCAGGATTTGCCAGTAGGCTTCCCCGATGGCGTGGCTGGCCGATGCGCATGCGGTGACCACGCACAGGTTCGGCCCGGTCATCCCGAATTGAATTGAAATCAGTCCGCTTGCCGCGTTACCCATCAGTTTGGGAACACAGAAAGGAGATACTTTCCTCGGGCCTTTATCCAGCAGCCGAATGTGCTGATCTTCGATCTCCTTGATACCGCCGATCCCGGTGCCGACAACCACGCCGACACGGTCCCGGTCTTCTTTTTCCATATCGAGACCGCTGTCCGCAACCGCCTGGATTGAGGACGCAACAGCTAACTGAGAGAAACGGTCCATTCGCCGCCCCTCGCGCTGTCCTACGTATTGATCAATATCGAAAGTCTTGATTTCCCCGCCGATCTTGACCGGGTATTCGGAGGTATCAAAATTCTCAATGATTGATATGCCGCTGCGTCCTTCACAAAGTGCGTCGAAAAACACACCCGGGTCTTCACCCAGCGCAGTAACACATCCCAGCCCTGTAATGACTACTCTGCGATTACTCATCGTCATTCTAAACTTAAATTATTCGCCTTCTTTGTTTTTAACGATGTTGACGATGTAATCGATCGCAGCGCCAACCGTCTGGATTTTTTCTGCTTCTTCGTCGGGAATACTCATATCGAACTCGTCTTCAAATTCCATAACCAGCTCGACGGTATCCAGAGAATCCGCATTCAGGTCGTTGATAAACGAAGTCTCGCGAGAGATTTCGGACTTATCAACACCCATTTGTTCACTGACGATTTCCGTTACTTTCTGCTCGATTGCCCCTACATCAATATCTGCACTCACAGGATTACCTCCAAACAACAAGTTCTATTCTTTTTTTAACGTTCTAACATAAACCTAATTTTACCGATTCGGCGGTACTATAACGACGATTATCTCCGGATTCAATACTTTTTTCAATTTTCTTACATAGCCATTCCGCCGTCCACGCAAAGCACCTGTCCGGTGATATATCCCGCTTCTTCGCTGGCAAGGAATGCTGCTGTATTTGCAATATCTTCGGGTTTCCCAAAGCGTCGGGCCGGAATTGCGCCCAAAGCGGCATCTTTGACCGCATCGGGCAGTACATCGGTCATTTCCGTCTGGATAAAGCCCGGTGCGATACAATTGGCCGTTACGTTCTTTTTGCCCACTTCCCGGGCAATGGACTTGCTCATCCCGATCAATCCGGCCTTGCTGGCGGCATAATTCGCCGACCCGGCTTGTCCGATTACACCCGCTACAGAGCTGATATTGATGATTCGACC
Organism: uncultured Pirellulales bacterium; assembly: GCA_964454745.1. Classification (GTDB taxonomy): domain Bacteria; phylum Planctomycetota; class Phycisphaerae; order Sedimentisphaerales; family Anaerohalosphaeraceae; genus CAYVUI01. The sequence continues at coordinate 25,943 of CAYVUI010000047.1, forward strand.
GAATTTCTTGCGAACCATACCCCGTAATACCACTTTTGAGGCCATAAATGCCGCTCGAAGATTCACTGACATCAGTATATCATAATCTTCTTCGTCCATCTGCATCATCAGTTTGTCACGTGTGATCCCGGCATTATTGACGAGAACGCTCACTGAGCCGTATTCCCCGGCCAAAGATTCGAGCGTTTCGGTCAATTTCGCGGTATCGGTGATATTGATTGCATGCGAAACGAACTCAAATCCCTTTTCAGAGGCGATTTTGGCCGTTTCCTTGAGGGTATCCTCACTCAAATCCAGCCCGGCAACCACCAGGCCGTCCGCCATCAAACGAAGCGCAATGGCCCGGCCGATCCCTCGGCCCGCTCCGGTTACTACTGCCAATCTTTTGTCCGACATGTCCATTCTCCGTATCTTACGGGCATTTTTGCCCCAGATTAACTCACATCTGCCTGTGATAAAAATTTATCAATTGATTCAAGACCGCTTAAATTGGTCACCCGTGTTTTGCGGTGGATTCGCTTCATCAGGCCCGTCAAAACGCGGCCGGGACCGATTTCATAATAGGATTCCACGCCCTGGGAGAGAAAAACCTCCATGCATTTCTGCCATTGCAGGGGACTGACAAGCTGCGCCGTCAAACCCTCGCGGATTGCATTGGCGTTTTTATAGAAGGAAGTATCAATATTGGAGATCACCCGTACATCAACCGGGTCCTGGATGGTACAGTCCGCCAGGGCTTTGCCCAGGGCATCCGCAGCCGGCTGCATCATTTCGGTATGAAACGCGCCGGCGACTTTGAGCACCACGGCTTTCATCGCCCCGTGTTTTTCCGCAATCTCCGCAGCACGCTGGCAGGCGCTCGCCGCACCGCTGACCACGATCTGACCGGGACAATTATAGTTTGCACCGGTAATCAGATCTCCCTGTGCCGCTTCTTCACAGATTGCATTTACCTTTTCTTCATCGAGGCCCAGGATGCTCACCATGCCGCCGTCTGTGGCATCTGCGGCTTCCTGCATCGCCATGCCGCGTTTATGCACCAGTCGAACACCGTCTTCAAAGCCGATCGTTCCCGCCGCGTACAGGGCGGTGTATTCGCCAAGGCTAAGCCCTGCGGTTGCGTCAGGCACAAAGGCATCCCCGAATTTACTCTTGAGAACTTCCAGGAATGCAGCACTCGTGACGAAAATCGCAGGCTGAGACATAACCGTCGAGTTGAGCTGCTCTTCCGGTCCCTCAAAGCAGATCTTCGCCAGGTCAAACTCCAGGATTTCCGACGCACGATCATAGAGATTCTTCGCCTGGGGATAGGCGTCTGCAATATCCTGACCCATTCCCACAAATTGTGCACCCTGTCCCGGGAATAAAAATACCTTTTTAAACATACAAATTCATCCCTGAATCAAAATTCAATCACGTTCGCTCCCCACGTCAGGCCGCCTCCGAAGGCAACGAGCAGCACGACATCCCCGGATTCAATCCGGCCCTGGCGCATACACTCGTCCAGTGCGATCGGAATGGATGCCGCCGAGGTGTTGCCGTATTTATCGATATTGATAAACACGCTTTCCGGATCCAGGTCCAGCCGTTTCCCGACCGACTCAATGATTCGTGCGTTCATCTGGTGGGGGATATACATCTTAATGTCTTTGGTCGTGAGCTGACAGCTTTCCAGGCAGTCATTGACCATTTCCACGATCCGGCGAACCGCAAGCTGGTACACCTCCCGGCCCTTGATGTTCATGTACACCATTTTCGGATCATCCAGCGGCCTCGATACCGGGTTGCGGCTTCCATAGGCGGTGCAGTTAAGCGAGGTCCACCCGCCGCCGTCTGAATAGCTCGTGCTGTACAAAATCCCGCCGGGGCCGTCTTCAGTATCTCTTCGCTCGATCACAACCGCACCGGCACCGTCGCCAAAGAGAATACAGCTCGCCCGGTCTTCGTAATCTGTAATCCGGCTCAGCGTCTCGGCACCGATCACCAGTGCCCGCTCATACCGGCCGTTAATCAAAAACTGCTGGGCCACCGACAGCGAATACACAAACCCGCTGCAGGCCGCCGCCAGGTCAAAGGCCCAGGCATTTGTCGCACCGATCGCATCCTGGATAAAACACGCCGTCGAGGGGAAAACCATCTCCGGTGTAATCGTCCCGCACAGGATCAGGTCAATCGAATCCGCCGAAATTCCCGCATTCTCGATTGCACGCCGGGCCGCTTCGGTGCTCATCGTCGCCGTGGTCTCTTCGTCCGCGGCAATGCGGCGTTCCTTGATGCCCGTCCGTGTCATAATCCATTCATCCGAGGTTTCCACGATCTTCGACAGGTCGTCGTTGGACATGACACGCCGGGGCACGTAAGACCCCGTGCCTGTGATTACTGCTCTGTAGGTTCCCTGATGGGGGGTAACAGGTTTATTCACCGTTTGCTGTCCTTACAGTAGAGGCCGATTCCTGAAGATGCTCAACAATTTTCGTGTTGATCTTATTGACATAAAAACGCCGTGCCGCGAGAAGGGCGTTTTTAATCGTTCGGCTTTTGCTGTTTCCGTGGCAGATCACCGCGGTGCCGTTAACACCCAAAAGCAGGGCACCTCCGTATTCGTGATAATCGTATTTCTTGTAAATCTGCTTGACGATGGGTTTAAAGCTCAGCGCCAGCAGCTTATTCTTTTCCATCAGCTCCTGCTTAATCGAACGGAACAGCCCGTCGACGATCCCCTCGGTCAGCTTGAGAATGATATTGCCGACAAAGCCCTCGCAGATCGCGACATCACAAACGCCGTCCATGATATCTCGACCCTCGATATTACCCACAAAATTCAGATGCTCATCCATCTTAATCATTTCGCGGGTCTTCTTGATGAGCTGGTTGCCCTTGGCGTCTTCCTCGCCCACATTAATCAGCGCCACACGCGGCCGTTCAATTCCGAGCATTTCGCTCGAATAAATACTGGCCATCACGGCATATTGGTAAAGATTCAGAGGTTTGCACGCAATGTTCGCCCCCACGTCGCACAGCGTCACCGGGCCGCCAAACGTCGGCAGTACCACCGCAATTCCCGGGCGGTTAACCCCCTCGAGGTTTCGCATCTGCAACTGGCAGGCCGCCACGCACGCGCCGGTATTGCCGGCCGAAACCGCCGCCTCGAATTGCTTATGAGACGCCATCCGCGCCATCACATAAATTGAGCTTTTTCGCTTTTTGCGAAGTGCCTCCACCGGGGATTCATCCATCCCGATCACTTCCGGGGCATCTACGATACGCATCTGCTTCGATTTGGGATTGAGCCGGGATAATTGATCGGTCAGTAAATTCTCCGGACCGACCAGAATCAGCTCATCGTCCTTGTCGAGATGATCCAGCGCTTCTATCGCTCCCTTTACAATTTCTTCGGGAGCATGATCGCCGCCCATGGCATCAATTGCGATACGCATCTTTAGCTGGTTTCCTCCTTGCCAAGGTCCAGTTTCATACTGGAATTAACATACCCACAGTTTCCGCAGGCCGCATGAGGAAGTTTGGCACTGCTGCAGTTTTTGCAAATCGAATAGTTTGTGCCGCTCAGGCGGTGATGCGCCCGGCGTGAGCGGGTTTTCGATTTGCTGATCTTCTTCTTAGGTAACATAGCGATTCCCTCTGAATATGAGAACAAACATAAATGTTTCAGTTAACGCCTGCAAAGGACATATCTTATCCTAATTACTGGTAATCCCTATAAAAAAATATCAGATTCTCAGTGTAAAGTAAATATAGAAGAATAATGAAAATAACAGAAAACGTTTCTAAATAGTTATTTTTTTATCGAATGTCAAGATATTTCACAATTTTTTTTCGTTCCTGTTGCGTAAAAAGGGTATTCCGTATATAGTTATAAGGCAAAGACGTTCCAGTCGATGCAATCGTACGCAGTAAGGCGATGAAATCATGGCAAAACGAAGACAAAATAATATCCTCTTATATGAAGCAATCTCGAAGGACCGCAAGAAAAAGGGCCTACTGGACAGATTCCGACGTTCTTCGTCCATAAAAAAACGCTCTCTCGATCCCATAACCAAAAAACCGGCCCTCGAGGAAAAAAAACAAAAGGCCCCAAACTCACCCGAAAATGGTCCTGTGAGTACAGCGGACTGGCCCGGTGAGGTCGAAAAAGAGAAAAAAGCGGCCTACAATTTCAAGTTTGCCTTCGTGCGGTTTTTCGGGGCATTTCGAAATATCAGGCATAAAAAGATATATTTAATCTCAATACTGTCCGTCACATTGGTGATTCTGCTGGCCTATAAAGGCTTTCAGATGTCTGGAATGCAAAATAATAACCAAAATCAACAAAATAATGTTGAAAATGAAAATTTCGCGGGTAAAATACCCGATTCCAGTTCGAAGCAGGGTGCTGAATCTGTTTCGATGCGGGAACTGCTCGAAAGACCGGTAGGCGATCATGTGATCGTGATTGTCCAGTATCCTGAAAAACAGGACCTTGAGCCCGTAAAGGCTTATTTTGCCCAAAACGGCATCGAAACGGTGATCAAACAGAGCGGGAAATTTTATTTCCTTCTCACAGAAAAAAAGTACCAGAGCCCCAAAAAGCCTGACTCGGACGGCAAAAGGGCACTGGATGAAATCAAACGCGTCGGGGCTGAATATGAAGCCCCCACCGGATTTGAAACATTTGGAAAAATCCCGTTTCAGGACGCATACGGGATGAAACTGAAATAGAAAGACAGGAGACAAGAAATATGTCTTTGGACAGAAGCTTAAAAGCAAGAAGTGCACTGAGCCGCCATCGCAACGTACTTTCCCGTGCGGAACGTGTGGAAAAACTCAAAGAGCAGGAACGCTGGCAGGATGGTGAATCCGTCCTCGGTTTGCCCAAGGTCGAACACCGCAAGGCCGGTGCAGGGTAATCATCAGTTCGAAATATCGTGTAAGAACCTGACAGCGTATCGATTCCTGATGCGCTGTTTTTTTTAATACAGACTCAATTGACCGGGGAAACGCCATGCTCGCTGACAGAACGAAACTTATCGATGCAAGCGGAATTCGTAAAGTCTTTGCCTTAGCGGCCAATCTAAAGGATCCCATCAATTTATCGATCGGTCAGCCGGATTTCGATGTGCCCGAACCGGCCAAGGAGGCCGCCATTGAGGCGATCCGAACCGGTCATAACAAGTACTCCCAGACACACGGCGATAAAATCCTGCGTGACAAGGTCTTTGCAGCTCTCAAGCAGGATTTCGGCTGGGAAA
>CAYVUI010000048.1:0-30994 GCA_964454745.1 uncultured Pirellulales bacterium
CTTCGTCGGAGATAGACAGCGACTCGGACCAATCCTGATGCGCCAGCGATAACAGGGCCGGGTTGGCATCCAGCAACAGAGATAGTTGTTCATATTGTTCGCGATAGTCGTTCACAATTTTTAAGCTTGACTTACCCACAAAATTAAAGTATGGTTCATTCGACGCTTGCGTTCTCATAAGTCTGTTCCTTTCGTGTTTTGTTGACGATTACATTGTAAAGGCAACAGACTTTTTTTACACTTTTTTCGCTCAACTTTACAGCATTTCTTTTCCGCAACAGGAACTAAATATGTTTACAGTTTGGATGTTGGACAGGAGAAATTGTTCAGGAAAAAGTTCAATTATCGTAAATGGCGTAAGATCACAAAAGCAGCTGGTTTTAAAGATTTGAAGTTTCACGATCTACGTCGTACATTTTGTTCTTTGTTGGCTCAGAATGGGGTGTCAACTGAGTGACTCAAAGGTTGTTGGAGCATTCCTCGCCAAATTTGACAAATAAGATTTATACAAATGTCGACCCTGTGCTGCGGGATGCTATTGAACAATTACCTATTACCTCTTGGTTATGCAATAAAGTCATCCCCGAATCACTTTAGCTGTTTCTTTTTCACAATCTTAATCGGCTTATTGACTCTATTTAGATGAGCATCCAGAGGGCTGACCAGTGCCTGACAATCATCCTATAATACTGATTTTACTCAATGCCTCGCTATTTGAAGAAATTTCATTTATTACCCTGCCATTTTACAGTGATATGAAAGACATCTATTTTTCAATATTTTTCGGCAATCTCCATCAAGATTTGTTGTGAGCGTAAGATATTGCTGATAAAAGGCTTATATGTTTTTTGGAAATTATATTATTTTTTTTAATTTTCTGTTGTAAAGCAGCAGGCAATGCGATATAATTTGAGAGTGTTGCGAAAGACTTTTGATGTCAGTCTTAACACTTAAGGATTTAATCGTATGACAACAAGCAATGTTATGCCGTTAACTAAAAAACCCAAATACAGGGTGATCTTCGAGAAACTTCAAGCCAAAATCGCAGAGGGTTACTACAAAGTTGGAGACTCTCTACCTACCCAACAGCAAATGATGGAAAAATATGGGGTATCTTTAAGCACTATTCGGCAGTCGCTAAGTGAGCTTGAAAAGGAAGGCTGGGTCAAGGCTCAACATGGAAGGGGTTGTTTTGTTCTTTCAAAGTCTGACAGCAAAGTCGAAAAACTGCAACAAACTGGCTTGGGCTGTGCAATTCTATCGGAGAGGTTAGATCACCCCGGTTATATGGTCATTCTTAGAAATGCTGCAAGACACCTGATGCAAAATGGTTATGAGTTGTCTTTAGGAATATTTGATCCAAATATAAAAGCGGAAGTTAATTCTCTGCTGATTTATATAAATGGACTTAAGAAAGTGGTTATCACAGGGGCTGTTTCGTTGGATTTGTTGAAAAATATTCCGGAAAAGGCGTATTCTAAAATTGTCTTTGCAACTCATTTTTTAGGCAAAGAATGCTATGACTTTGCTGAGGCCAAGGGCTTGTCAACTCTTAACACAGACGCAATTTCCGCGGGCTATATGGCATCTCAGATGCTGCTGCTTGCGGGGCACAAAAACATAGGATGCGTTGTAAGCAGCAGCGGTACTTATTCGGAGGATATACGTGAGGGCTTTATGCGATGCTGTATTGAAGCCGGGATCGAATCTCCTCCAACTTTCCAAATCTGTTCCATTGCCGAGGAACTTATCGCGATGGATAAAATCTCAAGTATGAAGGAAATAACTGGCTTGGTTGTTCAGGGCGACCTCAACGCCTGTCGCTTCGTACATCGATTTATTGAGCCTTCTAAAACGAAAAGTTCTACACTAAACAGTGTAGTGGGAATTGATGGCGCCCCCAAGTCCAATCTTGATGTCCAGGACTTAAGCAGAGTCAATATCAACCTTGAGATGCTTGGAGTAGATGCCGCCAAGGCAATATTAACAGATAATACGAGAATTTGCAAAGTACTGCCGGTTAGGGTAGAAGCCGGCAAAACGGTTGTAAGATTAACTTAGTTAGTATGTGCTTTTAACTTTTTATTAACTCAATCGGAGGTAAGGAAAATGAAAAATGTAAGTATTGTGATGGTGATGTTTATTGCTTTAGTGAGCAATATTGCTGTGGCGGATTACTTGTTCACTAATGGGAACGGTGATGGTCTCTGGCGGACCGACGGCAACTGGAGTGCGGCTGGTGCTCCGGGTTCAGGCGATCATGCCCGAATCAGTGACAGCCTGACAGCTGTTATTGATGATAATACGACCGCGCTATGTAATTATCTGGTTGTCGGCAATAGTTCCGCAGGTAATGTATCCATGACGGGCGGTTCGCTGGCAACTTCAGGCGAATTCTGGTTAAGTTATGCCGGTAACGCCTCTTTTACAATGACCAACGGCACCGTGAATATTTTGGATCCAGATGGCGCCAGAATTGGAACCAAATCTGGATATGATGCTTTGTTACAGATCGAAGGCGGCACTTTTACGACTCCTAAGTTGTATGTTCCCCATCCCCAAGCCACAACAGGAACCGCCAAGGTTAACCTTTTCGGTGGTATGCTTGAGGTTACAAGAACAGATTTGACCAGTCTTATAATTTATGGTGATTACAATGGTTCAATTGAAATGCAGGGCGATGCCGTATTGAAGTATTGGGGCGATCGGAAAGCAGGCCTTAATGACTTGATTAACAACAAAGAACTGATTTATGCCGGTGAGGCAGGTAAAAGTCTTCAGATCACTGAATACTTTGATACAGACGGGGTGACGCCGCTTTACAGCACGGTCACCGTCATTCCGGAACCGGCGACGCTTGCGTTGCTTGGAATTGGTTCTGTATCGATGCTTCGTAGAAAAAAATAAAAAGACATTGCCGAAAGCGGCACCTTCAGCAGGTTTCGCTTTTGGCCTTTGAAATTGTGCTGTAAAGTTCTGTTTTAATCTTATTTACAGGAGATCGTTATGAAATCCAGGTATTTATTATTGTTGATGGTGTTGACCATATTTGCGGGTCATACCGTCATGGCAGCGGACTATCTTTTTACGGATGGAGACGAAAATGACAGTCTCTGGCAAACCGACGGCAACTGGTCTGAGCCCAATTCTCCGGGATCCAGTAACCATGCCCGTGTCAGTGACAGTTTAACCGTCGATATTGTTAGTTCAACCGGAGCAGCTTGTAATTATCTGGTTGTGGGCAACTCATCAGAGGGTCATGTAATGATGTCAGGCGGGTCGCTGACAACGTCAGGTAGAATTTTCTTAAGTCAAGCCGGTGACGCCTCTTTTACAATGACCGATGGAACCGTTGAAATTTTGGATTCAGATGGGGCCAGAATTGGAACCAGATCTGGATATGATGCTTTGTTACAGATCGAAGGCGGCACTTTTACGACTCCTAAGTTGTATGTTCCCCATCCCCAAGCCACAACAGGCACTGCCAAAGTTAACCTTTTCGGCGGTATGCTTGAGGTTACACGAACTGATTTGACCAGTCTTCTAATTAATGGCGATTACAATGGTTCGATTGAGATGCGGGGCGATGCCATACTGAAGTATTGGGGGAATAGAACGGCGGCTTTAAATGATTTGATAAACAACAAGGGATTGATTTATGCTGGCGAGGCAGGGAAGAGCCTTCAGGTCACTGAATACTTTGAGACGGATGGAACAACGGTGCTTTATTGCACGGTGACTGTTGTTGATGGGGCACCCACTCCGATGTCTGTCAGATTTGATAATGCGGCAGGGGACAACCTGTGGTCCACTGAGGATAACTGGACGCCACGCGTTCCGCTGGATATTGACACTGCATTTATCCTGGAGACGGACCCCAACGATTGTCAAATCGAGTCAGGTATTCATGCTGCTGCGGCTAATCTTTGGGTAGGACATGGCGGCCAAGGCGGTCCGGGCGATTTGGAAATGACCGGCGGCTCTCTGACAATTACTGAAAAAACTCTTGGTATCGGCACAGATGGAACAACGGGCAGTTTTACGATGGCAGGCGGTGATGTTTATATCGGCACCGAAAACGAGGGCGACATACGCTTCGGATATACCGGCGGCGAGGGTTCATTGACAATCAATGGCGGAATTATCTCAACGCATCGCGTGTATCTTCCTGCGTTAGCGCGGGATCCCAATCAATTTGACGACCCCAACAGTGTTGGATTTATTCAAATCAATGACGGTACGCTTGAAATCAGATGGGAGGCTGACAGCGGTCTTTTAATTGAGTTTGAGAACGGTTATGGAACCGGGGAAGGGTCCATGGAGATTAATGGAACCGGCTTGCTTAAATACAAGGGCGATAAGGTTAACAGGCTGAATTTCTTTAAAGCAAATGGATTGATCTCTACGAGCAATACCGATCCGGCGAAAGAGCTGGTTGCTTATTATGATGCGGTTGAGGATTGGACTTATATGGGCTTGGGACAGTATCAATCAACCGATCTTGACAAAAATCTTGTTGTCGATGTCAATGATTTGGGACTGTTTGGCTCCAACTGGCTTGAGACGATGGTAGTGGATGAGATTAATCCCAATCTGGTTATTTATGCCCCACAGATTTCGCCAATTACTATCGATGGCGACCTTTCTGACTGGACTGAAAGCAGTGATCTGGCAGTTTTTGGCAAGTGGTATCCCAATGGGACCGGTTTGACTTCGACGACCACGGCCCAATATGCCTGGAATGATGCCGGTGACATACTCTATATCGGAGTGGAGACGACAGAGTCAAATCAGCCTGTAAGGCTTGAAGTGGGCGGTTTGATGGGGTATTTGTCGAATCCGACCGCAACTGTTTCTGATGCCAATGAAGCGACTCAGTTTCTGTTTCAGTATAATGGCAGCACCGTGGATATTACTAACCAAGAGGGCGGTTCAGTGTCCGGTATTTCAGCAGTCCGCAGTTTGGAAGGTTCAACCGTTACCTTTGAAATTGCCGTTCCGATTTACAGTGACTGGACAACGGGCACAGGTATGTTGGATTTAACCAGTGGTATGGATGTCTATGTGTATGCCAATCTTTTCGATACAAATGGAGATGCTGCTGACAGCCAATGTGCCGATGGGGTCCAGGTATATTATCCGAATAAGGTCGTAACAACGGTGTCTTCGGCGGTTCGTTTACTGAATGCATTGCCAGCCAGCTGCAGCGATTTGCCGGACACCCGTGTGAATCCGGCTGATTTTGACGCAGATTGTGTTGTTAATTTAAAAGACTTTGCGGTTTTGGCTTCCGATTGGATGCAAGACTATTATCCGTTCTAAATGCAGTCACATAACATTACATTGAGCGGATAGCTTAAGAGTTAAGATTCAGGCGACGGTGCGAATCGACGTCGTCGCCTGAAACCTTTACTAAGAAATAACTGTGTTCATTTTTGTGGAATCAAACATTTTGCCGGAGTTTTTATGACAATTAAGCATTATACTAATATAATAACAATCCTGATTGTCGCCATACTTGGTAACGTTGGTGTGGCGGATTACTTATTTACTAATGGCGCCAGTGATGGTCTCTGGCGGACGGACGGCAACTGGAATGTGGCTGGTGCTCCTGGTTCAGGCGATCATGCCCGAATCAGTGACAGTTTAACTGCTGTGATTGATGACGAGACAACGGCTGTTTGTAATTATCTGGTTGTCGGCAACAGCTCTTCTGGTGCTGTGTCCATGTCCGGCGGTTCGCTGGCAACTTCAGGCGAATTCTGGTTAAGTCAAGCCGGTGACGCATCCTTTACAATGACCAACGGCACCGTGAATGTACTGGATCCGGATGGCGCCAGAATTGGATGCAAGCCAGGATATAATGCCCTGTTACAGATCGAAGGCGGCACTTTTACGACTCCTAAGTTGTATGTACCCCATCCTCAAGCCTCGACAACAGGCACTGCCAAGGTTAACCTTTTCGGCGGTATGCTTGAGGTTACACGAACTGATTTGACCAGTCTTCTAATTTATGGTGATTACAATGGTTCGATTGAGATGAGAGGCGATGGTGTTTTGAAGTGGCATGGAGATAGAGCGGCTGCCTTAAATGATTTGATAAACAACAAAGAGCTGATTTATGCCGGCCAGACGGGTGCGACGCTTGAGATTACTGAGCATTTTGATACGGATGGAACAACGGTGCTTTATAACACCGTGACAGTCGTTCCACCAGAAAACCCCGAAGGAGATCCGGATTTAAACACCGATGGTGCAGTGGAAAACTTGGATTTACGCATTCTGGCCGAGAATTGGTTGCAGAACACCACCGTTGGTGATATCATCGGAGAGGATTCTTTTGTAAATTATTTTGATTTCTCTCTTCTCGCCGGTTTCTGGTTTGACTTTGACCAAACATACTTCTTTCCGGAAGATTACGGTGCGGTCGGCGATGGTGTGACTGATGATACCGACGCTTTCTATGCCGCTTCTCAAGCTATTGAGGCTGCAAACGGTGGAAAACTTTATCTCTCACCAGGTAAAACATACAGGGTCGGCAGGCAATATCATGTTTTCGGTCAATATCCTTACTGGCAGGCGGCGCGTATCATTTACTTTGAAAATGTAACGGGTAAAATTACTATCCTGGGCAATGGTGCTACCCTCAAAGCCAACGAAGGTTTGAAATACGGCTCTTACCACCCAATTACCGGTGAGCCTTATATTCATGAGGACCCAGAAGGTTTCAGAGATCCGGATTATAGAACCGGTGCTTATAAAGGTATGATCGATGTTTTAAATTGCTCTGATATTGAGATCCGGAATATCAATCTCGATGGGAATATCAGCAGTCTGGAACTTGGGGGCTACTGGTCTGATCTTTATCAATGTTATGCACATGGTATTCATTTAATAGACGTTGATAATGCTGCAATTTATGATGTAAATTCAAGCTACCATGGGTTTGACGGCCTTTATGTGAGACATCGTTACATAAATGAGAACAGCGATCCCACGCCTGTTTACATTGAAAACAGTATTTTCAACTATAATGGAAGGCAAGGGTTTTCCTGGGTTGGTGGGATTGGCTTAACCGCCGTCAATTGCAAATTTAATCATACAGGAAAAGCACCCGATGGTTTTTATTCTCCACCGGCAGCAGGTGTTGATATTGAGCCGCTCGATACAGAATTATGTCTTGATGGCAACTTTGTAGACTGTGATTTTGTTGATAACAGAGGATGTGGTTTCGTCGCAAATAACCCTGAAGGCAGGAATGTGAAAAATGTGGAATTCAACAACTGCCTTTTCTGGGGGACAACAAATTGGTCACTGTGGCCTTTCCAAAAGCAGCTCGTATTCAAGGACTGCCGAATTTACGGCACATTAGTTAATGTTTACTTTTCCGAGTCGCAGCCGGAACTTTCAGGCAAATTCCTTAGATGTCACTTTGAGGATTACACTGGGTATTATGAAGGTCAGTTATATGATTCACATCGGGGTAATGGTGGCCTGCTGCAATTTCATGGAGATAACATCATCATCGAAGACAGTAATATTGTGGCAAATTCTTTAAGGGCATTTTATATGGCCTATGACGATCAGGAAATTATAAGAGATTGTACTGTAACCCATAAATATGTTTATGGCGGCGCAAGTCAGTCAACTATTACAGGTGCATCTATTGAAAATACACAGTTCAAAGAAGAATTACCTGCTGGAACCAACTATTTTATCGATGTTAACAATGTAACTGTTGGCCCAGGTGTTATTGTTGATGGGCCGCAATGCAAATGGCAGAGTACCTCCGGCCCGACCGGCACGATACCGGAAGGTACATATTAGAAAAGCATACTTCGTAAAAAATTATAACTATTTTGATATATATTAAGAGGATGCTTAAAATGGATGTAAGAAGAATTAAAGGCTTTACATTAATTGAATTACTCGTAGTTATTTCAATCATAGCCCTTCTCCTGTCGATACTTATGCCGTCTCTTTCTAAAGCGAAACAACTCGCCAGGGCCACAGTATGTAAGTCGAATCTTAAGCAATGGGCTCTTGCGGTGGCTGTTTTCCACAATGATTCTAACGGTAAGTACTGGAGCGGCAATAATTACTGGCCTCCTGCGCTGGAGCCTTATACAGGCCATATGCCCGATTTCAGATTTTGCCCTTCTGCTGATAAGTTTAAGGGGAATAATTATACCTGCCCACCAGCTGCTCGAGATGTTTCCGGCTCCACATTTTCAGCATGGGATATCAAGGCCTGGCAACCTGATCTAAAGGGCCACACTAACGGAAGTTACGGTCTAAACGAATGGGTGGTGGATCCAACAAAAGACGTAAATTTCCTTAACATGAATGGATTTCCAGTTGAAGACCACTGGGCAAATATAAACAATATAAAAAGACCTAATGATGTTCCTTTGTTCGTAGATAGCTTATGGTTTGGGAGCTGGCCTAAAGACAGCGACCCGCCTCCTTTAGAGCCTGATGAATGGCAGAGTGATAATAACATGAAACGCAATTGCCTTGATCGTCACAGCAGTCATGTTAATGCTTCTTTCACCGACGGAACTGTAAAAAAGGTTGGGCTTAAAGAATTGTGGACCCTGAAATGGCACCGCAGCTATAACATATCAGGCAAATGGACAATTGCAGGCGACGCTACACAAGCTCAATGGGATGAAGCCGCACCCTGGATGAGTAAATATAAAATGTACTGATATGAAAAAGTAATCCTTAAATTCCGACTGTATTAATTAGGTTTATATTAAGTCATATCTTAAGGTTAAGTTACAATTTTGCTTTGCCGTAATTAAGGTAGATTCCGCAATGAATAGTATTGAACGATTTAAAAAAACTATGTCATTCGAAAAAGTTGACAGGCTGCCTGTCATCGAGTGGGCTCCTTTCTGGAATAAGACGCTTGAAAAATGGTATTCACAAGGATTGCCTCGTGAATTTACCGAGGCTTCAAAAGTTCGAGATTATTTTGAACTTGACCAATATTTGCAGGGTAAAATTCGCGTGTTTTCTCCTGACAGCCCTGCGCCGGCTTTTGAAGGTGCAGGCTTTATTAAAAATCAAGATGACTATGAGGAGTTTAAGAAGTACCTTTATCCGGAGAAAGCGTTTGATACGGAATTAACTAAACTTTGGGCTTCACTGCAAAAGTCTGGGGACGCAGTGATATGGTTTACTCTGCCCGGTTTTTTTTGGCACCCGCGAAGTTTACTAGGGATTGAAGGCCATATGATGGCCTTTTATGATCAACCTGAACTTATCTTGAGTATAAATTTTGATCTGGTTGAATTCTATCTGGATAAAGTGGACCAGTTCTGCAGCATCTGCCCGGCAGCGTTTATGACTTTCTCTGAGGATATGTCATACAATAACGGCCCTATGCTCTCGAAAGAGCTTTTTGACAGGTTTTTGGCACCTTCTTATAATAAGATTGTACCTAAGCTTAAGCAATCTAATATCATACCGTTTGTAGATTCCGACGGTTTGGTTGATGATTTAATTCCTTGGCTCATCGAAGTTGGCATCGAAGGAATCTTGCCTTTAGAACGAATGGCCAAGGTTGATGTCGCAAAGATTCGTAAAATGCATCCGACTTTTAAAATGATTGGTGGGTTTGATAAAACCATTATGAAAAACGGAAAAGAAGCGATGCGCGAGGAATTTGAAAGACTGCTGCCTGTGATGAAGCAAGGCGGATTCATCCCGTCGGTAGACCACCAGACACCTCCGGATGTTTCTATTGATACCTATTGGGATTATGTCGAACTTCTTAAAGAATATGCGGAAAAAGCCGTAAAATGCTAATTTTGCTTCAGGAGTACTTATTCTAAATGCATTGGATAGATTGGGCAATCGTAGGCAGCTTGCTTTTGATAATGACCTTGGCCGCGGTTTATACGAAGCGTTTCAATAAAGGCGTAGCCGACTTTTTAGCTGCCAACCGTTGCGCTAAGCGGTATCTGTTGAGCATCTCCGAAGGCATGGCCGGTATGGGGGCCATAACAATTGCCGGTTACTTTGAAATGTATTATCATGCCGGTTTTTCGATTGCATGGTGGTCCACAGTTTTAATCATGGTAACGGTTGTTATTTCTCTTTCGGGTTGGGTGGTTTATCGTTACCGCGAGACGCGTGTACTGACAATGGCACAATTTTTTGAAGTTCGTTACAGTAAAAAGTTTCGCATTTTTATGGGAATCTTAATGTGGCTGACCGGTATTATTAATTTTGGTCTTTTTCCGGCAGTTGGTGCACGTTTATTCATGTATCTTTCCGGTATGCCGAAAGTTTTCACAATCGGTGGATTTGAAGTTTCTGTATATGCCTCTTTATTGTTTTTGCTAATCCTAACTGCACTGGTTTTTACATTTCTTGGCGGGCAAATAACAATTCTCGTTACTGACTTCATCCAGGGTGTTTTTTGTGCCGTCGGTTTCGTGCTGATTATTCTGGTGGTATTTAACAGGTATGATTGGTCAACGGTAATGGAAGCCGCCGCCATGGCACCAGAAAATGCTTCAAGAATAAACCCATTCAAGACCAGCCAGGCGGAAGATTTTAATGTCTGGTATTACCTTATAGCCGGTTTCTCCCTTTTATATCATTATCTGGCTTGGCAGGGCAATCAGGGTTATTTTGCATCAGGCTTGAATGCTCATGAAACAAGAATGGGAAGGGTTCTTGGAACATGGCGTTCTCTAACCTATACGACCTTCATCATGCTTTTACCTATAATTGTATATACAGTTATGCATCATCCTGACTTCAATTCTATGGCTTCATCAATAACAAATTCTCTTGCAGGAATTGAAAATGAAACTTTGCGCAATCAACTGATTGTGCCGACAACATTAAGAAAAGTATTGCCTGTAGGGATACTTGGTGTTCTTTTTGCCTGTCTCATGAGTGCCTTTATCAGTACGCATGACACTTATTTGCATTCGTGGGGTAGCATCTTTATACAAGACGTTATATTGCCGTTCCGTAAAAAGCCCTTCACACCTAAACAGCACGTTTGGCTTCTGCGTTTTTCCATTTTGGTTGTAGCGGTTTTCATTTTTATATTCAGTCTCTTATTCAGACAAACAGATTACATATTAATGTTTATTGCCGTAACCGGGACGATTTATTTAGGCGGCGCCGGGGCAGTTATTGTAGGGGGCTTATATTGGAAACAAGGTACGACTCTTGCGGCATGGTTTGCAATGATCACGGGCTCTGTTATTGCAATTTTAGGAATTGTTCTCAAGCAGATGCCCGATATGGTGAATTATATAAATGATGAGACACCGCATTTTTTGTGCTCCTTTTGTAACTTTTTATCCTACCTAAGAGGGGTAAATGGCATGGTAATGAAATTCTATGCCATTATTTTCGCACTTACGGTATATATTATTATTTCTTTAAGCCAGAGAGAAACTTTTGATATTGAGAGAATGCTTTACAGAGGCAAATATGCTGTTGAAGAAGAAGGCTTAAAGAATACAAAACCTGTTAGTGGGTGGCGAGCTTTGATAGGAATGGGGTCGGAATTTACATTCTGGGACAAAGTTATTTATCTTACAACTATTGGATGGAATTTTTTATGGCTTGCGATCTTTATTTTTGGAACGGTCTACAATATAATTTTCGATGTTTCTGATGATGCATGGAGTACGTACTGGTACTGGTACATAGTGGTCAGCATTGTTTTAGGAACATTTATTACCATATGGTTCCTGATCGGTGGGTTTAGTAATATCAAAGAGATGTTTGCCCGTTTGAAAGTTATGGAAAGAAATGAGCTTGATGACGGCATGGTAATTAACCACCATAATCTTGCTGATGAACCATCTGAGAATACAAATGATGATGCCAATTAGAACAAAAGAGTTAAATATGTGTTCACTTGATGAAAAACATACAGGTCCTGTGGGTTTCTGGTGCTTGAATGACTGGATTGAACTTCCAAGGATTGACCAGCAGCTATTCGAATTTGCCGACAAAGGTTTTTCCGGCGTTGTCATACATCCACGCGACGGATTAAAGACACCTTATCTTTCCAAGTCGTGGTTTGATCTTGTTGAATATATAGTTGACAATGCCAGGGCTTTGAATATTGAAGTTTGGTTATATGATGAAGACCCATATCCAAGCGGCTCAGCAGGGGGTAAACTTCTTGAACTCTATCCTAATCTTGTTGGCAAGACTCTTGAGTTTACGGAACTTGATGTCGAGCCTGTTGACGGTCTAATATATAAAACATTTGAAGGAATCAAAAATGTACTTCGAATATATGCGTTTAGCTTAAATAGTGATGGGTCAGTTAGTGACGATTTTCAGGACATTACTCGCTATGCCGGTCTAACAGGAAGCAAATGGAATGTCCGTGGGAAAATTGATCATAGTTATGGTCCGATATTTGGTGATGCCAAGGCCTTTCCTCATTGGAGGGCAATGGTGGAAGGTGAAAACTGGACATTACAGTGGCCAACTGGTGACAACGTCAAGTATAAAATACTGGTCGTTTCGACAAAAAACCGGGAAGACACACGTCATGGATATTACGTGGACCTTTTGAATCCGGAAACGACACAGCGGTTCATTGAATTAACTCACCAAGCGACTTTTGATGCAATAGGTAAAGAAAAATTTTCAGAATTCGTGGCTGTTTTTACGGATGAAGCAAAACTATGCTATCCCTATCCCTGGACAGATATTTTGCCAAAGATATATTATGAAAGCTATAAGCGAGACTTTTTTGCCGACTTGCCGCATTTATACTTGAACATAAACGAAGATGGTTATAAAGTTAGATTTGATTATAGAACTCTTCTGGGGAAAGTCTGGAAAAAATCTTTCTTTGAGCCCGTCTCTAAATGGTGCAGTGAGCATGACTTAATTTTCACAGGACATATAGTTCCTGAAGAAGACCCTTTTTGCCAGGCTACTTATGCGCCGGAATTATCTGAAATGCTGTTGGAAATGGACTGGCCGGGCTCAGATTTAATTACATCTCTCATAGGGACCCCGGAGTTTCAATGTAAACTGCTCGGACAAAAACTGGTAAGTTCCATTGCCAACCAAGGTGGAAAAGAACGCTGTATTTCCGAATGTCTCGGTGTTTCGGGGGAAGGGCTGACCATCGATAGGATGAAAAAGACAATAGATTGGCTGGCAATCTGCGGGATTGACACATTTGTTTTGCATGCACAATTTTACAGTCTCCGTGGCGACAGGAAAAGAGAGGCCCCCCCTTCCATCTTTTATCAGGCGCCTTATTGGAAATATTTTAATATATTCAGTAAATATATCTCAAAATTAAGCCAGGTTATTAGAAATGGAATTCCTGTAAGACCGATTGCGCTTCTATATCCGACATCGGTCTTTAAAGCAATGGTTCCTGTGCTTCATGAAAATATACATCTTGCGGACAAGGGTGATATTGAAATTGCTGATAAATTTTCCTGTTTAATGGGCAGCATGATGTCTTCGGCGATGGATTTTGATATTGTTGCCGAGTCATTTCTGACAAAATCAGAGATTATTAATAGCAAATTAATAGTAGGTAAGGCAGCTTATGATTGCCTTGTTATCCCTGATATAGATATGCTGGACGAAGCAAGCCTTGAATTTATCAAGTCTTTGATAAAAGAGAATATTAAGATATTTTCGTTAACTGAAAAAGTCAAGTCCATCCAAAATCAGAAGAACGAAACATACTTTAAGGCCTTAAGCATGGATGATCTTATTAGAAATTGCATTGATTCATATTCCGATTTACTTGTCAACGATGTTTCAAGCCATGTTTATGTTAATACAGTCAAGTCTAAACAGGGTATACAAAAAATAATTTGGAACCCTACAGATGGAGAGACAGATGTTTCAGTGCATCAAGAGTCTGATATAACAAGCCTTGATGACTCAATTGTAAATCATTCTGATAAAGAGGGATCTTCAGCACAAAGGATAAAACTTGCTCCCTGGCAAATGATTCTCATAAGTGAAAATAGCGATCAAAATTTTGAAAATGATAAAGAATGCTATCTTGGTAAGTTAAGTGAAAAACCATTGGATGGAGATTATATTCTTGAGCCCACTGAACAAAATGAACTTAATCTTCCATACTGGCAGATTATTTCTGAAAGTGCTGCGTCCCAAACACTGAAAGCTCCCTCTGCAACAGAAGAACCAATGTGGGACTACTCCGGTCAGGCAGTTAAGGCATGCGCAAAAGTTATGATTTATGATAAATTTGATGAGTTATATCTTTGCTGGGAAGACACTTTCCTGACCAGGTCTTATTCATTTTTTATAAATAATGAGCAGATCAAAGATGAAGCCATTATATCTAATGGTTATATGAAAAAGGTCAATGTAGCAAATCAATTGATCAAAGGCTCAAACACTATTAAAATTAAAATTAAGTGTGTTCCGCAAGCCAGTCCTGTTATTGCTGATCACTTAAAGCTAAGAGGTGAATTTCTTGTCTCACAAACTTATTCTCAGGATAATAATTACATACCTGTAATCGTAAAATCCCCTGATAAGATAGTTCTTTCTTCTAATCTCTCATGGTCAAAGGCCGGCTTCCCACATTATTCAGGAGTGATGAAATATACTACAGGTTTTGAAATGACCGGTATTAATAAAGATTTGAAATATTACGTCAGTCTTCCCTGCAATAATAATGATGTCGTGGAAGTTATAGTGAACAACCAGCCTATTGGCGTAATCGCATGGAAAAATGCATGTCTTGATATAACTAATTTCATAGAACCTGGAAAAAATAAGATACAATTTATCGCTGCAAACACCTCCATAAACTCCATAGAGGCAATACCAAAATGCAGCGGCTTGAAAGATTATCCGGTATTGTCGTGCTTTAAGGAAAAGATTGCAACCTGTAACGGAATTCCATCAAGTCATGCAGCCATTTCTGAGTAAATGTGTTTTTCAAGGCATAAATAATGAACGGAAAACAAAGGATAAAAAAAGTTTTAAATGGTCAAAAACCGGATCGTGTTCCGGTTATGCTGCACAATTTCCTGATGGCTGCCCAGGAAAGCCGCATCAGTATGGGCCAGTATCGCCGTAGTCCGGACACGATCGCCAAAGTGCACCTGGATGCGGTGGATAAGTATGGCTATGACGGCATTACGGTGGATGTGGATACCTGCACCCTGGCCGGTGCGGTGGGTGTTCCAGTGGATTTGCCGGAGGATGAACCGGCCCGAACCAAAGGTGCCAGGTTGGCAAGGCTGGATGACATTTTGCACCTGGACGTGCCGAATATTGCAGCCGATGAGCGTGTTGGCATCTGGGTGGAGGCGTGCCGGCAGATTGTTCAGCAAGCGAACGGGCAGATTTTTGTTCGCGGCAATTGTGACCAGGGACCGTTTTCACTTGCCAGTATGATCAGAGGCTCCCAGGATTGGCTGATGGAGATTTTTGATCCTGCCAATGATGAACTGGTGGTTAAACTGCTCGATTATGCCACGGAGGTTGTCAAGCAGTTTATTGATTTGATTGCCGAAACCGGTGTTAATATGATCTCTAACGGCGACAGCCTCGCTGGTCCGGACCTCATTTCACCGGATTTCTATCGCAAATATGCTTTACCTTACGAAAAAAAGATTGCGGCTTATGCCACGGCCAAAGGCCTTCCGTATCTGCTTCATATCTGCGGCAATGTCAACCAAATTCTGGATGATATGGTCACGGTCGGTGCCGATGTGTTGGAATTGGATTACAAGACCGACATTGGTCTCATTTACGAAAAATGTGGAAATAAGCTTACCTTTTGCGGCAATATTGATCCTACCGGCGTGTTGATGATGGGAACGGTCGAGGATGTCCGCCAGAAGGTGACAGAGTTACTGCAATTATATTCAGATTCACCGCGTTTTATTCTCAATGCCGGCTGTGCCATACCGCCTTCGACTCCACCGGAAAATTTGATGGAAATGATCAAATGTGTAAGAGAACATTGATAGGTTAAAGATGGTGCAAGAATCGATGGAATTAAAATTTAAGCCGAATTTTGAAGAGACAAAAAAATACTGGGATGCCTTCTGGGATCATGAACTGATTGATCGTCCCTGTACCGTGATCTGGGCTAAAAAGAATAATAAGACGATTGAGCCTTTACGTCTTCAGCCTTACGAATGCGATTTCCAGAGAAGCTTTGATGTATTTGATCGGCATCTGGAGTCTTACGAATTTATGGGCGAATGTATCCCAGGCTTTCGGCCGGGATTCGGCCCGGATCAGATCGCTGCATTTTTAGGAGCACCTATCGTCATCAGTCCCGATAGCCCGGATACCAGCTGGACCGAGAAGATAGTGAAAAATTGGGGCGACTTTTTGCCGCTTAAACTCGATCTTGAAAATCCCTATTGGAAACGGATGCTCCAATTCCATCAGCAGGCCACCGACTATTACAAGGGCAAGTGCCTGCTGTACAACATTGACCTGCATTCCAACATCGATGCCCTGGAGGCCCTGCGGGGCGCGCAGAACCTGTTGTTTGACCTGATCGACCAGCCTGATCTTATCGAAGAGGCGATGCGTCAAGTGCGTCAAATATATCCCCAGGTATTTAATATGCTCAATGAATTTGGTGATAAAAAGCGGCTGGGGTCCAATTCGGCCATGCACCTTTACAGCCGGGGCAAGACGGATTATATCCAGGCTGATTTCATTGCATTGCTGAGTCCACCGATGGTTCGTAAATTTGTACTGCCTGCAATCGAAGAAGAGGCGGCGTTCCTGGATAACAGTGCGTTCCACCTGGATGGACCCGATGCCTTGACCCATCTGGATGACATACTCTCTGTTAAAGACATTGATTTGATCCAATGGCAGCCGGGTGTCAGCAACAAACCGAACTGGCAGTGGCCGGAGGTGATCCATAAGATTCAAACTGCCGGCAAAGCTGCAGTTCTTTATGCAACGCCTGACGAAATTAAAACCTTTCATGGACAGTTTAAGCCGGAACTGGTGGTATATGATGTTGTTTGTGATTCACCAAAAGAAGGACAAGCTTTGCTGGATTGGCTGAAAAAGAATACGTAATTTAAAAGATTGAAGGTAATTACAATGAAAAAATACATAGTCGTCGGAGTTGGCGGTCGCAGTCGGATGTTTACGCAGGCGCTTTTTGAAAAATTCAATAACAACTCAGACCTGTGCGCAATATGTGATAATAATTCCGGCAGGCTTGAACTCGCAAAGAAACATCTTGCTAAAAAATACCCCAATATACAGTCTTATCCGGCCGAGCAGTTTGACAAGATGCTCCAGGAACATACACCCGATACCGTCATTGTCACCACGACCGATGCGATGCACGATGAGTACATCTGCCGGGCCATGGAGGCCGGTTGTGATGTAATTACCGAAAAGCCTATGACTACTGATGAAAAAAAATGTCAGCGGATTGTAGATACCGCTCAGAAAACCGGCAAAAATCTCCGTGTGACATTCAACTATCGCTACGCTCCCCCACGTACTCAGATCAAACGGTTGCTGATGGACAATGTCATCGGCAAAGTACTTTCAGTGGAGTTTCAATGGCTGCTGGACACGACCCACGGAGCAGACTACTTCCGTCGCTGGCATAGTTATAAAAAGAACTCCGGCGGGCTGATGGTGCACAAATCCACTCATCATTTTGATCTGGTCAACTGGTGGCTCGGTTCCTACCCTCGGACAGTTTCGGCGATGGGCGGTCGGGTCTTCTACAATGCCCAACAGGCCAAGCGGTACGGCCTTGAAAACCGATCCAACCGCTGCTTGGATTGCCCAGAGAAAAACCACTGCAATTTTTACCTGGATATGACCGCTTTCGAGGAGATTCGCGAATTGTATCTGGATTGTGAGGCCCATGACGGCTATGAGCGTGACCGTTGTGTGTTTCGGGAGGATATCGATATCGAAGATACGATGAACGTGACCGTCCAGTACAAAAACGGGGTGTTTATGAGCTACTCGCTCAACGCCTTTACCACGTGGGAAGGCTACCGCGTCTGCTTTAACGGTACCAAGGGCCGCCTGGAGCAGTTGTGCCGCGAATCATCCTACGTGAGTGGTGACGGCAGCACCCATCATGAATATCAGCCGGAAGAATCCTTGATCACTGTCTATCCTCATTTCAGTCAACCTTATAACTTGGCGATTGATGAAGGTAAGGGTGCTCATGGCGGGGGAGATGATATCATGCTGGATGAGATATTTAACGGCGCCAAGGATGACCCATACCTGCGATGCGCGGACTATGTGCAGGGAGCATATTCGATCTTAACCGGTATAGCCGCGAATAAATCAATGGCCACCGGCCAGATCATTGATGTCGGCAACCTTGTTCATGGTCTGCCGGAACCGGTCTTCCCCGAAATGCCTGGGGAAAATGAACAGATTCCATTTATACCAAATGTATCAAGAACGGTAGGTGGAAAAGTTATAGACGCAAACGTGCCTCTTAAGATTGATGCCCCTGAATAAGCCTGAGTTAAAGAAAGTAGAACTTGTGACCTTTTACAAAAGAGATATTATAAAAATGACAAATGCCCAACGAATTATGTCAATATTGCAATACCGGCACTGCGACAGGTTGCCGATAGTTCATTTTGGTTACTGGCCAGAGACACTTGAAAAATGGGCCGGACAGGGACATATTTCCCATGAAATTGCCGAAAACTGGTCAGATGGTTCCCCGACTGATATCCAGCTTAATGAAATTCTTGGATTTGATGCCGGTTGGGGATGTCCCTGCAAGCCTGTAACAGATCTTGTTCCTGTATTCGATAGCAGGGTCTTGAGAGAAAATCCTGATGGTTCAAAAGAATTACTCAAGTATGACGGCACTGTTGTCCTGGTAAAGGAAGGTGCAGGCTCTATACCTTCGGAGATAGATCATACGCTTAAGGATAGAAAAAGCTGGGAAAAGTACTACCTGCCTAAATTACAGTTCAATGCTGATAGAATCTTAGAATGTAAGGTCAACACTGGGACAGAATTCAAGAAGTACAACCTGGGCGGAATGCAATTCCTGAAAGAACACAATGTTGATTTTTTGGTCGGGATTCATTGCGGTAGTTTAATAGGGCGGATACGAAACTGGCTCGGTATCGTTGGGCTAAGCTATATGATGCTGGATGACCCCGACCTGCTCGATGATATAATCTGCACAGTTGCTGATATTTCTTACAAGTGCCTTGAGTATATATTAAAAGATGGATGTAGATTTGATTTTGCACATTTTTGGGAAGACATCTGTTTCAAGAACGGCCCTTTGGTTACGCCGGAGTTTTTTGATAAAAAAATCGGTCCGCATTACCGTAAGATTACGGGGTTACTCAATGAACATAAAGTTGAGATTGTCTCGGTGGATTGTGACGGACTGATAGATTCGCTAATTCCCACATGGATAAATAACGGTGTAAATACGATGTTCCCGATTGAAGTTGGAACATGGAAGGCCTCAATCGAGCCATGGAGAGAAAAATTTGGCAAAACAATCCGTGGGGTTGGCGGAATGAATAAGGTGGTGTTTGCACATGATAAGAAGGCCATTGATGCTGAGATCGAACGGCTGAAACCGCTCGTTGAACTGGGCGGTTACATACCATGTCCGGATCATAGAATCCCGCCTGACGCAAAATGGGAAAACGTAGAGTATTACTGCGATAAAATGAAAAAAACATTTTTATAATTGAACAATAATAAACATTTAGTGAAAGGACTGCAAATGAGACATTTTATTTTAATATTATTACCCCTAATGATGTATAACTGTTTTGCACAAGATGTATTTACCTTTGTTAAGGATGCTCAACCCCACGCCGTTATAGATATTTCTGAAAAGGCTCACAAGGATGAAAAACTGGCTGCTTTAGAACTGCAGGAATACATCGCAAAAATATCAGGAGCACAAGTGCAAATAAATTCTACTGGACAGGAATCCTTGAATAGAATATATATTGGTAAGCACTTTGTTGAAGATGAAGAATATTTTATAAACTCTTCCAAAGCCGATCCTTCTTCATTTACAATCGATATTACCCCCAGTGCTGTTTATCTTGCCGGAGCTTCGCCGGAGGCAACCCTTTTTGCGGTTTACGAATTACTGGAAAAAATGGGATTGAGATGGTATTGGCCCGGTAAATTAGGTACTGTTATACCTAGAGCTAATAATATTCAATTGCCCGTCTGCAGGGAAATTCAAAAGCCAAGTTTTCCGCATCGCCACCTCCAGTCCGTTCCTCGTGCTCTTAAATGGTATAGAAGGCAAAAGTTTGGAGGCACGATATTTATGGGACGGCATGGGATAGGCATGCTGCCTGCTTTCGACCCGGAAAAAGACAAAGAACTTATAGCACTTGTTGATGGAGAACGAAAATGGGAAGGCATCAATACCAAATTTTGCATCAGCAACCCTGAAGTTCTCAAAAGGGCTGTTGCTTATGTAGAAAAGTTTTTGGAAGAGCACCCTGATGTTCCTCATTTCGGCATGGGTCCCGGAGATGGACTGGGTTATTGTGAATGTGAAAACTGCAAAGCGATTGATGGTGATTTTTGGGATCCTATCTATAATTGTGTGTCTATGACCGATCGATATATATGGTTTTTTAATCAAGTTTTGGAGGCGATTGAAACCAATTGGCCGGATAAAAAGCTTGCTTTTTATATTTATCAGTGCCATATTTTTCCTCCGGTCAAATACAAACCAAATAAAAATATTACAGGCTCTTTTGCCCCCATCGGCCTTTGCCGGATCCACGGAGCCTCCAATCCACTGTGTCCTGACAGGTCGCTCTATAAATATTTAATAAAAGAATGGGGTAAACTCCTGCCTGAGTTATGGGAACGTGGATATTATTACAATCTTGCCTCGGCACCTTTTCCTTTCAGTAAAATACATGCGATTAAAGATGAAATGCTGCTTGCTTATGAAAACAATATCAAAGGCTGGCGAGTGCAAAGCAATCCAAGTTGGGTTTCAAATGGTTTGACATTGTATGTTGCCGGGAAACTTATGTGGGATGTCAATGCTGATGCTAATGCCATCGTCAATGAGTTCTATGATAAGTTTTTCGGCCCGGCAGCCAAACCGATGGGTCAATGGTTAGATATGGTTAATGCCTCCTATCGAGATACTGACTGTCATGTCGGTGCCAGTTTAGGATTACCGGAATTTTTTCCGCCTGAGAAAATGAAACGGGCGAGGGAGTATTTTTCGAAAGCAAAAAGACTTGCCAAGGGCAAGCAACCGTATGAGGAACGGGTAAGGCTTTTTGAGCTTAATTATGAGATGCTTGATGACTATTTGAATATGTGGTATGCCAGAAACTCTCATGATTATGAAAATGCCAATTATTTTTATGATTTATGTATCAATAAGATTGAAAAACTTGCTTTTTACTTTTTGTTGCCCGATGATTCCATCCCGGATAATATAAAAGATAACTGGAGCCGCGGTTTGGGGACCCACCGGAAATATGCGCCCTTGCTAACTAAACCGGATATCGGTTATCTGGCAAGATTTAACGAAGAAACAATCAAAGACGGCTATGAAAAAACAAATCAGACCGGAACATTGGTGGCCCCGGTCAGCAGTACATGGGATTTTCTGATTGACTCTAAAAATATCGGTGAGATATTCCACTGGTACAGTGAAAAATACACCGGGGGTAACTGGCAGAAAATTACAACCGATAAAACCTGGTCCAATCAGGGTTACCATTACTACAAAGGTTATGCCTGGTATAAAACGCAGGTTAATGTGCCCGTCAAATACAAAGGTAAAAAACTGTTATTGTGGTTTGGCGCCATTGATGAGTTGGCGAAAGTCTGGATCAATGACCATTGTCTTGGTGAAAGTTTTGCTCAATCGCCCGAACTGCCGGGATACCCAATGACTTTTAAACCGTTTGAGTTTGATGTGACTGACTATGTCAGATTCGGCCAGCCCAATACGATAGCAGTCAAGGTTACAAATATTCAGCTCAATGAGATTGGCTCCGGCGGGATCATTGCCCCGGTAATGATATATACCCCAAATAGTGATTGATACAGGGTATTGAAATTGAATGATGATCTTAAATGGACTAAATATGACAGCCAGAATTTCCGAAAAAAAATATGATTTGATTTTTATTGGTCAAGTCTGTTATGATGAAGTAAATCACTATCAAGGGCACAACAGTGTCAGTATTGGCGGCGCAGCAGTTTATGGGGCGGTTGCGGCAGCAAAAGCCGGCAAAAATGTTGCGGCCTTGTTAATGGTTGCACCAGAGGATAAAAAGGAGATCGAGTTTTTGAAAGATTATGGGCTTGATCTATTCACGATAGACTCTCCAGAAACAACACGTGTTCAGGTGATCCATAAAAGCAGTAATATGGATGACAGAACAATTGTAACCCAGAAATTCGCGGGTCTTTTCAAAGAAAGCATGATTCCCGAATTGAACGCTAAATGCGTACATTTGGCAGGCTGCAACGACCACGAGTTCACCCTTGATTTTATAAAGATGATGAAAGACAGGGGATATTCTATTTCTACGGATATGCAAAGTTTTGTAAGATACAATGATCCTGAAACAGGGAAGATAAGTTTTAGAGATTACCAAAGTAAACAGGAATTGATTAAATATCTTGATAAAGTTAAACTTGATATTTTGGAGGCTGAGATATTAACCGGAACCAATGACCTCATAAAAGCGGGCGAAACTATTCAGCAATGGGGTTGCCCTGAGCTGTTGATCACATGCTCAGATGGCGTTCATGTTAGAACTAAAGATAATGTTAATTTCACAAGATTCTCCAATTGTGGAGTGGCCGGAAGGACAGGCAGAGGCGACACCACCTTTGGTGCATATTTGGCACGCCGTATAGATTACCAGCCAGCAGATGCTTTGAAATTTGCAGCCGCTCTGGTTTCAATTAAAATGGAAAGTCCGGGGCCGTTTAGAGGCACAATGGAAGATGTTATTACAAGAATGAATAGAGAAAATTAAATATTACGACATGAATAAGACTGAAATTAACCAAAAATATTCTAAATCCAAACAGGTATTCGATTGCTATCAAATTTCTTTCCTATCGCATCTTGAGTATATGAAATCAAGTTATGCCAATAAAATCAAATTGTCTTCAGAGGGATTGTATAATCCCCGAAAATATAATATAGGTTCATTTGAAGGAAAAATAGAATCTAATGATATCTTTTTTGAAGACTTTAAAATAAAAATTGAAAATTTTTCAGATGTTGGTGGCTCTGTATCTGCATTTCGATATAAATTCTATAATACTACAAAATCAGATTTGTCTTTAAACAGGATCATCATTGAAATTTCAACTAAAGATTTATTAAATTTTCTAAAAGCCAAAACAGTTGATAATTTAGATTTTGTAAAACAGGCTCGTCAGAAAAATGATA
The DNA here is from genome assembly GCA_964454745.1 of uncultured Pirellulales bacterium. Classification (GTDB taxonomy): domain Bacteria; phylum Planctomycetota; class Phycisphaerae; order Sedimentisphaerales; family Anaerohalosphaeraceae; genus CAYVUI01. The sequence goes on from CAYVUI010000048.1 coordinate 23,432, forward strand.
TTCCAGGCTCCTTTAATCTTGCTGTAAATGACAGCAACCTCAAAGACGCCTCCTTTATGAGTATGAATACAGAAGCCGGAGCGGGAATCAACTTTAATGAACAGGCAAGTGAATCTTGCTGCCCGGATATATATTCAGAGCCATTTTTGTATGTGAAAAACAATAGAGAAAAAAATGCATCAGGATTGCTGATTGGTGCTTTCGGGCAGAAAAAGCAGCTTTGTGATGTTGTGGTTAAGTCAGATCATAGCAGGAAAAAATTCGAAAGATTTGATGTAATTGTAAACTTTGATGGTATTTTGTTAAACCCCAATTCCGTAGTAGAATCTGAGTGGATATTATTTATACAGGACGATAATTGCTGGAGTGCAATGGATATTTATTATGGAAGTCTTGCAGAGTATTATAAAGTACCCTTGCCTCCCGGGCCCGAGCCTTCCATTTACTGCAGTTGGTATTTCTACGGTTCGTCTTTAACGGAAGAGGATTTGGATGAAAATCTTGAATTCTTAAAGATGAATCCTGTTCCATTTGATGTTTTCTTGCTGGATTTGGGCTGGTTTAACGATATGGGACTTTGGGAACCTAATAACAAATGGCCAAGTGGGATGGCCGCAGCAGCGGATAAGATCAAAAAGGCCGGTTACAAGCCCGGTATATGGACTTCTCCATTTGTGGTTATGGCCGATTCACCCATCATCCAGGACCATCCGGAACTTGTCGCAAAGGATTTAAACGGTGATCCTGTCAAATTTGGTTTTAGAGATGCACCTGCCTATGCGATTGACCCTACGTGTTCATTTGCTGAGGAATATTTGACTAACTTGTTCACAAAATTAAAAAACTGGGGTTATAATTATCATAAACTTGATTTTCTTCGATCAGTTGAACAGGATGACTCGATACGATTTTATGATAAAACGGCTACTCGTGCCCAGGCATATGTCCGGGGAATGTCTATTATAAATAATTCTGTTGGCAATGACGGGTATATTATCGCCTGTGGTGGGTTGTTTGAGGCGAGTGCGGGTTTAGTCCATGCAGTGCGTTCAGGCAGTGATGTTCGTGGCGAGTGGTATGATCAGGGCGTTAATAAATCCAGTTACGTTAACAGAATCAAGCAGAATGTTTTCCGAAATCCCCATAATCGTCTATGGCATACTGACCCAGACGCACTTATGATTAGAGTTAACGATCAGCCGTGGAAAAATTCCCTTGCTCATCACCACCACCTTTCCGCCGGGTCTTTAACAGATGAAGAGGCATTCACGACTGTTGTAAACCAGTTCCTCGGAGATGGAATTGTGTGCTTTTCGGAAAGATTGAAATCGGTCCAGCCGGAAAGGTTGGGGTTGCTTAGGCATGTAATTCCAACTGTAAACTCGAAAACAATTCCTCACGACGTGAATAATACTAAGTGTCCTTCTGTTTTTTTAACAAGAGTAAAACCGTCCTGTACCTCTTTTAACAACAGCCTGCTCCTTACTGTTTGTAACTGGCATGATAAAGAGCGAAATATCCAAATAAACCTTTCAGAGATAGATGTCTATGATAAACAAGCGGTATTTGAATTCAAAGAACAAAAGTTTTATGGAGTAAAGTCACGCAAAGAAATAATATCCATCAAAATCCCGCTTCATGGGGCAAGAGTTTTTCGGTTAACGCAGATTAATGATAACAACCCTTATATTATAGGCACTAATCTGCATATTACTTCAGGCTTACTGGAGATAGAATATTTTGAAGCTGATAGCAGTAAAATCACTGCAAAGATAAGCTCTCCCTGGAATTGTGCCGTTAATGTAACTGCTTTATTTGATCCTCAAACGAAACCTGCCATAATCAGCACTACTGTACAAACCAACACAACATTTGCCATTAACAAGCCTTATTATTCAATTTAAGTATATAGGAATTATGGATTTAGAGTATAAGCAAGATTTTCAACTTGCCGCTAACAATTTGAAAAAGTTTTGGCTTGGCAATCTGGGCAAGCCAGCCCTAAGAATTGTTGCGCCAAAGGATGAGAAAAGACCTGTAATGTATCCTAAATCATATTTTTACATCGACAAAAACGTCGATGAATTACTGGATGCTGTCGAAGAATATTTTGAAAATAATCATTTTTTGGGCGAAGCCATTCCCGCTTACCGCATTTCTTTTACTCCTGATAATTTCAGTGCTTTCTTAGGGGCTGAAATCAAATGGAACGATAACAGCAGAGATACAACCTGGATCGTTCCTTTTGTTGACAGTTGGGATGATACGGAAATAAAATTTAAAGCAAATTCTTTTTGGTGGCAAAAAGCAGTAAATTTCATGTCAGCTTTTCGTAAACGCTTTGACGGCAGGGCAATTTTAATCCCACCTCATATTCAGGGAGGACTGGATTGTTTGAGTGCTATTCGAGGTGTTAATGAGCTCCTTTTAGATATTATAGATAATCCAGAAAAAGTTAAATGTGCATTGAAACAGGTTTCAATTGCTGTTAAGCAGGTCAGACAAGCGTTTAAAGAAATATTAGATCCGAACATCGGTTATGTTAACAGGCACTTGATGTATTCAGAGCAAATGACAGACGTACCTCAGTGCGATTTTTCATGTATGATCAGTCCGGAAATGTTTGGAGATTTTCAAATGCCTGTCCTTGAAAAGGAACTTGAGGATTTAGGGCCTGTTGACTATAATCTTGATGGCCCCGGAGCAATTCAGCATTTGGAGAAAATCTGTACTCTTGATAAAATAAAAGTAATACAGTGGCAGCCAGGCGTAGGCGAAGCGGCTGATAAAGACTGGTGGGAACTATAGAGGAGAATTGACGGGTTAGGTAAAGGGATATACTTTTTTGGCCCGGATGTTATAAAGAACACAAAACGGGCTTATAGATAGTTGAAAACAAAGCAAATATATGCTGATATTATCTGTTGTAATGAAAAAGAGGCTTATAAATTGTTAAGTGAATTCACCGATTAATAATAATTTGAAACTAATAAAATGCAGGAACAACCTAACATCATACTGATAACATTACATGATATTGGCAGACAGCTCCAGTGCTATGACAAAGACTTGCCTCCAACACAAGCTATTTGCGCTATTGGAAAAAATGGCGCTGTATTTGAAAATCATTTCACAACAAGCCCGCTTTGCAGTCCCGCCAGGTCAAGCATCCAAACCGGAAGGTATCCCCATTGCAACGGCATGAACGGATTGACTCATAGAGGCTTCAAGCTAAATGATAATGAGAAATGTATTTCTCATTACCTTAATGAAATTGGTTATCACACTGCTGTTTACGGCTATCAGCATGAAAGCGAACATAATGTACCCAACCTAGGATACAAGGAAATATGCTTAAAACCCGATTATCCGCAATCCTGTGATGGAATAATGCCCCACGTTATCTCTTTCCTGGAAAAACAGCGTAATAAACCATTTTTCTTATCGTTGGGTTTTATGGAGGTACACAGGCCTTTTACAAGAAATATAGGCACAAAACTGGTCCCTGAGAAAATAAAAGTTCCTCATTATCTCCCGGACTGTCCTGAGGTAAGGGAGGATTTAGTAAACTTTTACAGTATTTTGGAAAATGTCGATAAATCAATTTCACAGTTACAAGACAAACTGAGCTCTGCCGGTCTGAGGGACAATACTATATTGATTTTTACGACTGATCACGGGGAAGCTTTCCCCAGAGCAAAAAGTACATTGTATGACACTGGTTTAGGTGTAACGCTGTTAGCTCAATGGCCCAAAGTAATTAAGGCCGGCACAAAAATTAACTCAATGACCAGCCATGTTGACATTCTGCCTACAATACTCGAGATCGCCGGAACAGAGATACCGTCATATATTCAAGGTCAAAGTTTCCTTAACCTTCTCAGAAGAGACAAATCAAAAACTAGGGAATATATCTACGCAGAAAAAAGCTGGCACGGCAATGAGTATGATCCTATGAGATGTATCCGTACAGATAAATGGAAGTATATATTAAACTTTACCGAAGGTTACCTGTTTCAAACTCCGCTGGATATTAAATTGTCACCCTCCGGTATGGTAATCGAAGAAAAACGTAAAAAAATACGTCCTGCGAAAGAATTATATGATTTGGAAAATGATAGGCTGGAAGTCAATAACCTTGCAAGAAATCCTGACTATAATGAAATTCAGCAGAAACTCGATTTGAAGTTAAAAAATTGGATGAAAGATACGAACGACCCATTATTAAGGGGACATATAGAATGGCTACAAACAGGCGAGACACATTACTTGAATAATATGGACTTAATACTCCGTAAAGATGGTTGAATTGAATAAGATCATTTAATATCGTGGTTGTTGACTCTCGTTGTTCGTTAGTTTTAATAATTTACTGACACCATTTTGTCTCCACCTGAGGTTATTTTCTTTGTTTTGAATATATCTGACCTCGAATGGAAGCTCAAAAATAAAAATTTTATCGGAATTTTGAGTGTAAATAGTATATTAAAGATGTTGTACTTTTTTCAAATTTTTTTAACCCCTTTTATGCCTTAGGCTTATAAAATCGCCACGCCTCATTTTCAGGAGCTAAAAGGGCTTTGGGTTGTAAAATGGTTGTATACTCCAACACCAACAAATCTGAAAAATAAAGGTCGGGATATATATGTAAAATTACTTCAACAAAAGTATTCCTAACCGAAAAATGTGTTCGACTTTTACTGATCTTCATTCAGTCAATGCTCCACAACAGGATGAACCAGCTCCGGCGGTACAGGCAAAACAGTGGTCGCGGATCTCAATATTGCGTTTGGCCAAGAGGTTATAGTTAAAAGTAATGATATGATCCGGTGAACCGCTGTTGACAGAAAGATTTTCGATCTGATTGAAATCACAATCATAAAGTTTTCCATCCCATCCAACAGAAACCATTGTACGGCACATCACTTTCTGGGCAGTCTGTAGATTAAATGCGTTGCGAAGTGTCCGCATGTAATCATCGAGATTGCCGCTGTTTTTGTAAGATTCCGAGCAAACCCACCCCTGCAAAAAAATAGCTGGTGTTGCATCCGGGGCCTCACGCCACCTTTACAATCTGTTCTTTGATGACGGTATCGTCCTCAGCTTTTGATTCCGGTGGCGTCCAATTACATGGCAGTAACTCGTCGATCTTATCTGCCGGATGTGTACTGACTTTTCGGAGTACATCATTGAAGTAAGCAAACGGGTCATGATCATTCAGTTTACAACTGGCAACCAATGAGTAAATGATTGCCGCTCTTTCGGCTCCGGCTTCACTGCCGGCAAACAGGTAATTCCGGCGGCCGATCACCACCATTCTCAATGTCCGTTCCGATAAATTGTTGTCTATCTCCAATATGGGATCTTCAATATATTGCATCAAAGCCTCCCACTGGTTCAGGGTATAATTGATCGCCTTAGCCATCGGACTTTTCGGCAGGACTTGACCATTGTATTCAATCAGGGCTGCTTTTATTTCATCAAGAATCGGCCTGGCGTCGTTTTGCCGAGCAGCCAGCAATTGTGCATCGCTGTAGTTTTCATCTTTTGCTTGCTTTTCAATTGCATACAACCGGCCCCATAACACCAGCATCCGAGCGGCCCGAACCGGATCACTGTCCATTGCGTATTCAAATTTTCTTCTCGCATGAGCATGACAGCCCACTTCTGTGGCAGGTGTTTTATCGAACAATTCATCGTATCCACTATAGGCATCCGCCTGGACATAGCCTTTATACTTTTTGCCGATAAATGCAATAGGGCCATGTCGACTGCGATTGGGGGTAAAATCAAAGACGACGTTAAATTGATCGTCGATGTACACCCACAGATAGCCGTTATAGGTCGATCCCTTGCGATTTTTATTCTTCACAGGGATTTTGGTGTCATCGGTGTTAATTTTGGGTGATAAACGGATCAATTCATGCATCCGTTTGACCAGTGGTTCGAGCAAATCGGCACATTTGCCCACCCAGTCACACATCGTCGAGACATTGATGTAAACCCCATGCCGTTCAAGAATACCCTCCAAGCGATTCAACGGCGCATGATCGGAATATTTACTGGTAATGATGTGGGCCAATAATCCCTCGCCGGGGATGCCTTTGTCGATAGCCATGGCAGGAAGCGAGCCAATCGATATATTGTTCTGGCATTGCTTACAAGCGTATTTATGCCGGACATACTTTTTAACCTTAAAGGAAGCCGGGACATATTCCAGCTTTTCAGTAACGTCTTCCCCAATACGCTGTTTTTGAGTGTGACAGGTCGGACAAATCTTCTCGTCCTCGGAAGGTTCAATGTCAATGGTCTCTCTGGGAAGATCTTCGGGCAAAGGGTTTCGGCCTTTATGTCGAGTGTTTGATCGGGATTTGGGTGTTTTAGACTTCGGTCTTCTTTGGTTCTCGACCTTGGCTTTGGTTTCTTCGTAGAGTTGTTCAAAAAGCATCCGTTGACTGGCATCGAGCTTCTCACTCTTTTTACCGAATAACTGACGCTTCAGGTAATGCAACTGACCCTCCAGATCATCGATTTGCCCCAGTAGCGTCAACACCATCTGTTTGAGGGTCGCCGTGTCATCGGGTAATTGATCAATCGAACTGGCTGCTGTGATGTTAGCTTCTGCTGTCATTTGAAGAGGAAATAATAGAAGCAATATCATTATCCATAACGATGAAAAAAGTGTATCAAAAACAGCTCAAAAAGCAAGCAAAAAATCATAAAAATATGAACGGTTTTTAATCGAGAGAGCTTATGAAACCGTTTTTCGATCATAACGTTTTCGCCGTCGTGCCTTGAATAGATCAATGCCCTCAAGAATCCATGTCAACTTTGTGATATCCACTTCAATGGACGGTTTATTGTCTTTGCGAGGCAGCTTTTCGAAGGTGCCTTCTTCGAGCACCTTATACCAGGTGACGAATCCGGTCCTGTCCCAGAACAGGATTTTACATTTATCACCGGCCTTGTTGAAAAACACAAAGAGATGACCGCTCAATGGATCCTTTCGCATAAACGATTCTGCAATCATCGATAGTTTATGATAGCCGCAACGCATATCAGCCGGTTGAGCATAGATGAATATCTTCACTGAGGACGGAAGTGTCAGCATAACTTCGCCTGTCTCACGCAAGAAAGAACTCCGGTTAAAAACTCACGGTCAATATCAGACGGGATACGCAGTGTATGACCGGATGCCAGGACAAGCTCCAATACCCCGGACTTCACGGGTGGCATCGAGACCTGAATAAAAGGCTCCGGTTGTGGTGGAACTTTTTGGGCTGCAGAGGGCTCGTGTTCACTCAACCTTTTTCGCCAACTATAAAACGATGGCTCAGATAAACCTTCCTGCTTGCAAAACTGGCGAACAGATAATCCACTGGACTTGAATGTTTCCAACACCATTTGCCAGAACTGCCGTTGATCCGTATCAGCTTTTTTTGCTTTGCTCATAATCGTCTCCCTTAAATCATGAGCCACATTATCAATTTTTCAAAGAGCTTCGCAAGATGGGTTTGCTCGGAATCTTACTGCCGAGGGATGAAACCATGCACATTTTTCAAA
>CAYVUI010000049.1:0-30887 GCA_964454745.1 uncultured Pirellulales bacterium
CCACGTCCCACTGGCGATCCTGCTGGCGGTGATCGTCTTCTCCGAGGCGTTCTATTTTATGGGCAAACCGGTTAACGCCCTCTACCACGTTCTGACCGGGGGCATGCTGCTGTGTATTTTCTTTATCGCGACCGATCCGGTGACCATGCCGCTGACCACCAAAGGCATGTGGATCTTCGGCGTCGGCGTCGGCGTTTTGATTATGCTCATCCGTGTGCTGGGTGACTACCCCGAAGGCGTGATGTACGCGATCCTCATCATGAACGCCGTCTCACCGCTGATCGAACGATGGTGCAAACTCGTTCCGTTTGGAGGAGCCCCGAAAAATGCATAAAAACGTCGTCTACTTCTTGAAACAAAGCTGGCTGCTCATCGTCGCCGCCTTTGGCTTCGGCCTGCTGCTCGCGGTCACGCAATACGCCTGGCAGGACCGCATCGACGAAAACCAGGCCAATAAGTTTACCACCCTCGCCCAAAGCCTCGCCCCCGAGGCCAAACAGTTCACCCCGGCCATCGAGCAGCAGCCCGTCATCCTCGCCGGCGGAAGCGAGGTCGTTATGGACATCTACAAGGGCATGGATGATAAAAAGCAAACCGTCGCCTGGGCCTTCGTCATCAGCGGCTCGGGCTTTGCCGACAAGATCGAACTGATCGCCGGGGTCGATGCCTCGTTCCAGAAGCTGCTCGGCTACGGCGTGCTCAGCTCCAACGAAACCCCCGGCTACGGCGACCAGATCAAAAACGCCTACTTCGCTGACCAGTTCGTGCAGGCCCCAGCCAAAGAGCTCAAACTCGTCAAAACCGGCGACGCATCCATCATCGATGATACCATCGTCGCCATCAGCGGCGCAACGGTTACCAGCCAGGCAATGGTCGATATCTTTAACAACTACATACGCCCGGTTCGCGAAATCCTGCGGGCAGAGGGGATGGTGCAATAATGGCAGAAACCAAAACCGGATTAGCAAAAATCTTTACCGCCGGACTCTGGGACGAAAACCCCGTCCTGCGACTGCTGCTGGGTATGTGCCCCACGCTGGCGGTCACCTTCGCGCTCAAGCCCGCCCTGACGATGGGCATGTGCGTCATCTTCGTGCTGCTGTGTGCGAACATCGTCGTCTCGCTGATGCGCAACCTGCTAAAGCTCCACCTCCGCATCCTGATGTTCACCCTGACGATTTCCACCTTTGTCACCATCGCGGACCTCTACCTCAAGGCCTTCATGCCCGACATGTCCGCGGCCCTGGGCCCGTACATCCCGCTGATCATCGTCAACTGCCTGATCATCTGCCGCGCTGAGGCCTGCGCCAGCAAGAACGGCCTTCTCGTGAGCATCGTAGACGCACTCGGCATGGGCATCGGCTTTACCCTGACCCTGGCCATCCTCGCGGCCATTCGCGAATTTCTCTCCGCCGGCACCATCGGCGGCGTGTCGCTGCTGCCCGATTCGTTCGTCCCCATCGCCGGCATGGCCATGCCCGTCGGCGCGTTCGTAACCCTTGGATTCATGCTGGCCGGCGTCAACCTGATCAGCAAAAAGATAAGCACATAAAGGAGCAGAAATGGACCTCTTGCAGACATTGCTCATTGCGTTTTTGTCCATGGTCATCGTGGACAACCTCGTGTTCACCAAGTTCCTGGGTATCTGCCCGTACCTCGGCGTCTCGGGCCGGGTCGACATGGCCTTCGGCATGGGCTGCGCGGTAACCTTCGTGGTCACCATCGCCGGCATTTTCACCTGGCTGATCGACCATTTCGTCCTGATGCCTTTCGATCTCGAAGTCACCCGCTATGTCTGCTTTATCCTCGTCATCGCCGGTTCCGTCCAGCTTGTCGAGATGTACATGCGGAAATTCTTTCCCCCGCTCTACGAATCTTTCGGCATCTTCCTGCCGCTGATCACCACGAACTGCGCGATCCTCGGCCTGTGCCTGTTCCTCAATCTCTGGCAGGTCGGCAATTTCCTCGAAGCCGTCGTCCTTAGCTTCGGCGCCGGCATCGGCTTTACCATGGCGATCTGCATCATGGCCGGGATCCGCGAGAATTTACTGCTCTCGGATGTCCCCGAGCCGCTCGAAGGGGCGCCGATCACCCTGATTACTGCCGGAATTTTGTCGCTGGCCTTCATGGGCTTTTCCGGTATGCTGTAAACAAAATGAAACCGAAGTTCGGAACGAGCTATGTTTGAAATTATTGCGGTATCAATGGACAAGTTTCTTTCAGCGGGGCTGACCCTGCTGGCACTGGGTACGGTCTTCTCTATTATCCTACTGGTCGCCAGCATCAAACTCCGCGTCGAAGTAGACCCCAAGATCGAGGCGGTGCAAAGTGTCCTGCCCGGCATCGACTGCGGCGCGTGCGGGTACGCCGGCTGCGCATCCTATGCCAAGGCCGTCGTTGCCGACCCGGCCCTTATCGGGAAATGCGCCCCCGGCGGCCCGGATACCAGCGGCAAAATCGCCGCGGTCCTCAACCTTGAAGTCTCCAGCGGCGGTGCCGCCAGGCGGCCCATCGTCCACTGCCGTGCCCACACCGGCGATAAGGAATTCTACGCCGAGTACACCGGCATCCCGTCCTGCACCGCGGCCAACGCCGTCACGAACGTACAGTCCTGCCGCTTCGGCTGCCTGGGCTACGGCGACTGCGTAGCCTCCTGCAAATTCGACGCCCTGCACATCATAGACGGCCTGGCCACAGTGGACTACGAGAAATGTACCGGCTGCTCCGCGTGTGCAAAGGCCTGCCCGCGAGACCTCATCGAGATGGTCCCCTTCACCCACGACCCGATGATCACCGTCGCCTGTTCCTCGCAGGAATCCGGCAAGGACACCCGCGGCATGTGCAAAGTCGGCTGCATCGGCTGCAAGATGTGCACCAGGCAGGCCGAGGGCATGTTCGAGATGAACGGCAATGTCGCCCGAACCGTGTACGAAAACTACCAGCCCGGTGAACCGGCGGATAACGCCATGCAAAAATGCCCGACCAAGGTTATCGTTCTCCGCGGCAAAGGCGTTGAAGAAGAAACGCACAAACAGCAGGCCGCTCAATCTTCGTGAAGGCAAAAACCATTGTCATGAAATGGACGCTCAAACTTGTTTTGCTGATTCTGCTTGCGGCCGGTCCGCTCCGCGCTGCCGAGGTCCAGACCCGCGTCCATTCCTTCACCCCGCCCAAAGACGTAAAATCAATGCCCGTAAATGCCCACGCCGGTACAGTTTTTTTCTATAAGGATGTCTATTACTGGTACGGAGTCAGCCTCACCCAGACCCTCGATGAAAACCAAAGCCCCGTCCAGGGCATTCGATGTTACGTATCCAAAGACTTCTACAACTGGTTCGACGAAGGGCTGGTGCTCACTCTCAACACCAAGCCCGGCCACGACCTCTCCGCCGGCGTCACGCTCAAGCGGCCTATGGTCCTCTACGACGCAGGGAATACCCGCTTTCTGCTCTACGTCCTCATCGAGCGCCCCGGCCAGGGTTCGGTTCTCGGTGTCGCCTCGGCGTACTCGCCCGTCGGTCCGTTTCAGTATCTCATGGGGGTTCGGCCCAACGGCTACGGTGTCGCCGACTTTACCGTCTTCCAGCAGGAAAAAAACAACGCCGTGCTCTTCTATGTCCCCCTCGGCGTTCAGGCCGTGCATATCTGCCCCATGAGCGAAGACCTCGTCGTCCCCGAGAGCAAATACCAGCCCTGTTTCCAGGGTCTCGGCGTTGCCAACCTCTGTATCTTCAAAAAAGACGATACGTTTTTCCTCGCCGGCTCGCTGGGCAGCGATTCTGTCGCGGGCCCCGGTTTTCTCGGCAAGGCAAAATCCCTCCAGGGCCCCTGGCAGCAGGCCGGCAGTATGTTCGCCGGGCCCGGATATGAAAACGGCTATTCCACTGTACCTCTCTCGGTTCTGGCCGCAGGCAGGGACGGGCAAAATCTCATCTACCTCGGCCGCGATACATCCCAAAAGCAGACCATGGCGAACGATACCGTCTTTCTGCCGATTCTCTTTGAATACGGCCGCCCCATCGTCCGCCCGCAGAAAACCTGGGATATGTCGGTATTTGAGAAAGGCTTTCGCCGCTCGGATAACATCCCCCCGACCATCCCCGGCCGCGTCCGCGTACTGGCGACCGCAGACGACCAGGTCTGGCTCGGCTGGGATCCGTCCACCGACGACGACCACATCGCTGCTTATAAAGTCTACCGCAACGGAAAATGGCTCAAAGAAGTCTACACCACCCAGGTCCACGATACCGACCTGGCCTTCGGGGATCAGTATCTCTATGAGATCAGCGCTGTAGACCTGGCCGGCAACGAATCCATCCGTTCTCAAAAAGTCCCCGTCGAAATGGGAGCCCTCGGCGGCCTGAGCGCAGATTATTACCCCGGCAAAATCAACGGCGCCGCCGCCATTGCCCGGCTGGACAAGGGGATCGACTTCGACTTCGGCTACAACGGCCCCGCACAGCCCATACCCCGCGACGGCTTTACCATCCGCTGGACCGGAAAAATCATCCCCCGCTACTCCCAGACGTATACTCTCATTCTCAAAGCAGACGACTCGGTCCAAATGTGGATCGACGACAAGCTCGTGATCGACAAAAAGGATGCCCGGGGTGACATGGCCGAATACCGCGCCGAGGTCCGCTTTGCCTCGCAGAAACCCGCGAAGATCAAGATCGAATACCAGGACCACTTAGGCCCATCCTCTATCCAGTTGCTCTGGCAGTCCCCTGACCAGGTCCGCGAAATCATCCCCGCCGAAAGCCTCCGGCCGTCCTGGTACTAACGTAGAGCAGATTCCCTTCGCGGTTACGGCTCATCAGCCGGGGCAAAGGACAAACTCGCTTCTCCCGTCCCGCCGTAGGCACCCATATTCACCAGGTTGCCATGCGGCATTGGTTCGTTCTGCCAGTCTGCGTCTGCCGGGTCGCCGGCATCAATGCACGGGCTAAACTCCGCATCGAGCACCCACACGCCGAACTCTCGCGGTTGGAGATAATCCCGGCACAGCCGCCCCAGGTCCGCGGTGCCAATCATATAATCCCGGTTCATATCCATCGTAAAGCAGCTCTCGAAGCAGCACAGCCGGTACTGCCCGTCCTGGTACCACGCATTCCAGAACGCCGACAGCATCGAAAAATCGACAAGGTTCACCTGCTGGTCTCGGTTAAAGTCCGCCGCCGAATATCCTTCGTACAGCCACCGCCCGCTGTCGCTGCGGAGATGGTAATCGCCCGGAATATTATTCTCGCGTTCATTGATCCCCGGTGTAAAGAGGTTGTCAATCCAGCCGTTCCCGCCGTCATCGGCGTTTTGGGCAAACAATGGGTCGGTATCGATATTGCCCTCTGCCCAGTCGATCCACGCCGGATTCGGGGTTACGGTTCCGCCCGCGTCGTAGAAGAGAATCTGGTCGATCCCGTTCTGGATCAAACAGTGCGAGACATGGATCATCGGCTCAGGCTCGGGCAGATACGGAATCGAAATCGCGATCTGCTTGTTCAAATTCATATTGAACACATCAAAATTGTTCCAGATGATACTGTTCTTCAGGTCGATCGTTCCGTCAGAACAGTAAATCCCCGGAAAACGAAGATGCGGGGCGCCCGGATGCACCCGGTTGTCCGCCAGCGTGCAGTTTTCCATCTCCAGCGAAGTCCTCGAAAGGTAAATGCAGTTCGTCGAGTAGGTCTGCCCCGTGTCGAGGATATCGTTATCGGCAATCAGGCAGTTGTGTAAAATCAAGCGGTAGTCCCCGGTTCCCTGGCTGTTGAAGGTGAATACAGAATTGACACGGTTGTTCGTAAACCGGCAGTGCTCAAACGTCATCGAACTCGAAGTGCCCGAGACAATGTACCGCGTAAAGAAATCACGGAACACACAGTTGCGTACCACCGGGGCCGTTGCGTAGGAACTGTAAAACGCCGACGCGTAGGTCGGGCTCGCCGGCTCGTTGGTAAATGTCAGCCCCTCGATACTGGCCTGGGCAAAGTCGAGATTATCAAACCAGAATGAACTGGTGTACTGCCCCGGCAGCAGGGTCGTCTGGGCCACGATCTCCGGATCGTCCGGGTCCACGCTTCGGATCGTAATCTGCTTATCGACCGCGATGTCCCGGTTACCCGGTCCGTAATAAAGCCCCGGCTGAAGGATCACTTCGTCGCCGTTCTCGGCGGCCTCCACCGCCTCTTCAATCGTCGGGTACTCCATCGGCACATGCCGCTGGCCGGGATGGTACAGGTGCAGATTCATCGGTACAATGACCGGCGAATTCAAGGCGCTTTCCGCGGTTATAGTCAGGTCGCATTCGTAAAAACCAACCGCATACGGATCCGCCGCCGCGGGATTGAGCATCACGGTAACAAACGCAAACGAACTCTCGCCCGAGGCCGGTATCGTACTGACCCACGAACAGGGACTGTCAATTGCATACTCGACCGGGTCCCCGTTGCTGCTGGTCATCAGCAGGGTCGTAAACGACATTTGCGGGCTGCCCATGTCCGACTCAAATTCTGTTTGCTCCACGGTTACCTCAATCTCGGGCCTTGCGACCGACAGGCTCACAAACACACTCTGCGGTGAATTATCCGCATTTGGGGCCGACACGATCAGCTCACACAAATGTGAACCGTAACCGGCAGCCACCGGATCCACCTCAAGCTGTACCTGGGTCGATTCTCCGCCCCCTGCCTGGCCCGTCCGCTCACTGACCGTCAGCCACGGCGTAAGCTCACAACCCGAGATCGTCCAGTCGAGGCTGCCCTGTCCGGTGTTGCTGATCGTAAATTCCTGCGAAGCCGGGATATCGATAATCCCGTCACTGGCAAAATCGATCGTATCCGTGCTGACCGACAGAACCGGTGAGGCCACTTCCAGGCTCACCGTAACGACCTGCGGCGAATTCTGTGTATCCGGGGCAGATACCGTAAGCTGGCAGGTATGGCTGCCGTAGCCCAGCCCCGCGGGATCGACGCTCACTTCCACCAATGTGGATTCATTCGGTCCCTCCTGGCCGGATTTCCGGTCAAGGCTAAGCCATGGGCACGACTCATCCCCAAGAATGGACCAGCTCATCGTGTCGGTGCCGGTGTTGGTAATGCCAAAGCTCTTCGGTGCCGGGGTTTCACCCGGCCCCGCTGCGAATGACAGGCTGTTTGTACTAAGTGACAAAATTGCCGAGGTAACTTCGAAATGAACCGTAATTACCTGGGGTGAATTTTCCGCATTGGGTGCGGATACCGTAAGCTGGCAAGAGTGCTGGCCGTAACCCACGGCTGCCGGATTTACGGCAACCTCAACCGTGGAAGAATTGCCCGAAGTCGTACTGCCGCTTTCCTGGTTGAGCGAAAGCCACGCGCAGGCGTCCGCACCGGTAATCGTCCAGTTCATACTGTCAGTACCCGTGTTGGAGATGCTAAACGTCTTCGATGCGGGCGGGTCCTGGCTGCCGGCCGTGAACGACACGCTGTTCGTACTGACCGCCATCACCGGCGGCATTACCGTAAAGTTAACCGTAATCACCTGCGGTGAATTCTCCGCGTCCGGGGCCGAAACGGTAAGCTGGCAGCTATGCTCACCATAACCTGCCGCGATGGGATTGACACTGACCTGCACCTGGGAAGGATTGCCCGAAGTCGCGCTGCCGCTTTCCTGGTTGAGCGAGAGCCACGCGCAGCTATCGGCACCGGTAATCGTCCAGTTGAGCGTATCGAGGCCGGTATTTTGTATCGTAAGGTTTTGCGGTGCGGGCGTATCCTCGGTTCCCGCGGCGTTGAACGAGAATGTATTGGTACTTAACGCCATTGCCGGCGGGCTAAGCGTAAGGTTTACCGTCACCATCTTCGGGCTGCCCAAAGCCTCGGGCGCGACGATGGAAAACTGCGCCGACTGGCTGCCGTACTGTGCCTGCGAAGGATCGATATGAATCGTCGCCGCCGTCTGCCCCGGCCCGGCAGCACCGCCCCCAGGGTCAAGGCTAAGCCAATCCGCACCCGCGGGGATATCCGCCGTCCACAGGAACGGATCAAAACCGGTGTTCTGGATCGTAAGCGTGCGTGTCAGGGCGGGGCTTTCCTTGCCGAGATTGGTAATCGTATACGAGTACGAGCCCAGCGAGAGCGCGGACTGCCCAATCTCCAGATCCACCGCAATCACGACCGGCGCGTTTCGCCCGGACGTATCGGTCACGGTAAGGTTCGCCTGCTGGGGTCCATAGCCGGCGGCATCGGTATCAATCGTCAGGCCGACAACCTGCGACTGCCCAAAGCCAAGGCTGCCCTGCGTCATATCCGCGATCAGCCACGGCTGGTCACTTGCCGCCTCCCAGTTGAGCGGAACCTGCCCGAGGTTGACAAGCGTAAGCTCCTGCGGCACAGGCGTTGCCGTCTTGCCCGGCAGGTTAAAAGCATATTCACGCTGGTTTGCAGGAACAAACAGCAGCGGCGCATCCGCACTGTAGTATTCCTGCGCACCCATATCAATCGTCGCAGCAAACCGCGGATCACCGTCATAGTCCGTCTGCCCGGGCGGGTAGACCGTCGCCGGGTCGCCCGCGTTGATACACGGCGAAAGCGGTGACAAATTAAAGTCTCCGCCGGCGGCATTGACAAAAAGCGGATCCGCATTAATATTCCCCTCCCCCGCGATATCCTGGCCGAACACACAGCAATGGTGAACATCCGCAGCGCCAACGATTTGTGCCCCCGATCCATTTGAAAAGATACCGTTCGCAATTTCCATCGCAACCGTCTGATCACAGTAAACCGCACCGTCTGCAGCCGAAGTATTTGCATAAAACGTACAGTTCTTAAGACTCGAGCCGTTATATAGCTGGTACACCGCGCCGCCCTTGTCCTGTGCCGTGTTATTGACAAAGATCGAATTGTCAATCGTGGCCGATGCAGAGACAAGGTACATCGCTCCGCCGTCCTGCGCCTGGTTGTTTTCAAATCGGCACGAATGAATCGCCGGGCTGGAGGCATCATTGTACATCCCGCCGCCTAATGCATGAAGGCCCGAACCGTTCGCGTTACCCCCGGTGACGGTAAAACCGTCTAGCACTGCCGTTGCATCCAGGTTCAAACCCGCCGGGTGATAGAATACATGGTAACAATTATCGCCCGAGAGAATCGTCGGGTTGCCCGCGATATTCCGCTGCGCAAGCTGGGTCTCGCCCCCGGCAAAGCCGCCGTAGAGTTCCACCTCGTTCTTTAGCCGAAAATGCCTGCCCCGGTCGCCGATACCCAGGCCGTAATCATCCGTGGGCGTATACGTCCCTGCGGCCACCCAGATTTTTTTACCCGCCGTCGCGGTATCAAGCGCATCTTCAAGCGAGGTAAACGCATCGCTCCAGGTATTTCCGTTGTTCGCACCCGTCGCCGAAGCATCCACGTAAATTACATCCGATGCATATTCATACGCCCCCATGTCCACGATATCCGAAAAGATCCGCTGCTTGCCCTCGATATCAAACGCCTCGGTTACGATTGCATTGTCACCGGTGTCAATACAAGGCGACGCCCCGCCCGGCCGCAGGTTATCGTCCTCGGTCCCGAACACATTGTCCGCCCCGTCCGCGTCCGCAAACTGCGGGTCCGCGTCCAGGTTGCCCCCGTCATCGCTGCCGAACGAAGAGTTCCACCCCGCGCTCGAACCGCACCCGGCAATATCACTGTGCGACACATGAATCAGCGACGCGCTGATGTACGCATACACCTCGTCCCCGCTACCGGCCGCCGCGTTGTTCCACAAAATCGAATTGCCAATCGTCACCGGTGCATAATAATCGCCGATCGCCCCGCCGTTTCGCCCCGCCGTATTGCCCGACAGCGTCGAGCTCATCAGCGTCGTACTGCTCTGGATCTCGCAGAAAATCGCCCCGCCGTCATTGACCGCGTCATTGCCCGAAAATACCGAATTCACAAAATCCGCGTCCGCGTTGGTTTTGCTCAGCACCGCGCCGCCGTTATTGCCCGCCGTATTGCCGATAAACATGCAGTTGACAAACCTCACATCGCTGTTGGAGTTATTGCACACCGCGCCGCCGCCGGCACCGGTCATGTTCCCGACAAACACGCAATCGCGAAACGCCGGCGTACTGTACGAGTCATTCAGCACCGCGCCGCCGTTATTGGACGCATAGTTATCCTCGAACCGGCAGTTCGCAACCGCCGGCCCCGCCGTAAAGTTGTACATCGCGCCGCCGTAGGTATGCCCGCCGAATGGAGACGTGCTGTTCGCCCGTCCGCCGCGAAGCGTAAAACCGTCCAGCACCGCCGAGCTGTCCAGCCCCAGCGACGAGGGATGATAAAATACATGGTAACAGTTATCCGCCGCATCGCCCGGCGTGCCGATATCACCGGAGAGGATCGTCGCATTGCCCCCAACATCCCGCTGTTCGAGCACGCTCTCGCCCCCGGCAAACCCGCCGTACACCGACACCCCGTTTTTCAAACGAAAGTGCCGCCCCCGGTCGCCCACACCCAAACCGTGGTCATTGCTGGGGGTATACGTTCCTGCCGCCACCCAGACCTGGTCGCCCGGCAAAGCCGCCGCCAGCGCAGACTCGAGCTGCGTATAGGCGTCGCCCCAGGAATTACCGGTATTGCCTCCCGACGCACCGGCGTTTACATAAATGGTTCTTGCCGAAGACATGCCCGCCGCAACCAGCAGCAAAAGCGCAACAGCGACTACTCTCAATCTGTTCTTCCGGTTCCTGACCATCGTGTCCTCCGAACTAAATACAGACATACCCCACTCGGGGCGTAAAGGGATCATTCCTTGATCGGGTCTTTTAACCTGTAGTGGGAGAACAAATCGGAGCTCCCCTATTCGCGAACGCAACTATAGCATAAAATACACGATTTAGCAAGAAAAAAGCGGAAAGATTTAACAGAATCCCCCTGTGCACTGCCTGGGATTCATGCCCCCCGGGGTCGGGTTTATTTACTCGTTAAACCCAGTTCAAGTGCGTTTTTAATCAATTCCGCCGTGGTATTGGCATTGAGTTTACTCAGAATCCGCCGCCGGTGATTCTCAATCGTACGAATCGAACGTGAAAACTCCGCCGCGATTTCCTTGTTCGTCTTGCCTGACGTGATCCTGTGCAGAATCTTCATCTCCGCCGCCGTCAGCGGGGTATGCGCAAACGCATTCGCCGACCGGCTCTCCTCCAGCAGGTCATTGACCGCCGCCATGAAAAACTCCTCGTCCAGCGGTTTCTCGATAAAATCGCTCGCCCCCGCCTTCAGGGCCCGCACTGCCATAGGGATGTCACCGTAACCGGTAATCAGCAGCACCGGCATCTTGGGATGGATTTCCTTGAGGTCACTAAGCAGCTCGATCCCGTTGGCCCCCCCGCCGCCAAGGTTCACATCGGTAATCACCAGGTCCGGATACGTACGGGATGCTCTTTTCAGGCAGTCCGCGGCGTTTTCAAAGGTTTCAATCGAGGCATTGTCAAGCTGTTCCAAAGACCCTGTCAGTGCAGCGAGAACCGCCGGCTCGTCATCTACGAGGTAAATTTTGAGCTTTTTTCTGTATTCCACTTTTCCTGTATCCTCATATTTCCGCCGGGTCCGTTGGCGTTCACGGGAAATATATACTAAATGTCATGCCCTGTCCAGATAAATTCTGGGTTTTTATCTTCGCGCCGTATTTCTGAGCAATCCTTTCCAAAATAGAAAGTCCAAGGCCCGTACCCTTTTGCGGAGGCTTGGTCGTAAAGAAGGGTTCAAAGATTCTTGGATACAATTCATCGTCTATACCCCCGCAGTTGTCAGATACCTGCAGTAACAGTTGTTGTTTCTCTCTTTTCAGGTGTATGTCAATCAGGGCAGACTTCCTGTCTTCCGCCGCCTGGATCGAGTTCTGGATCAGCACAAAAAGAATCTGCTCGATATCCGACGGGCTGGCTTCATACGTCAGATCGTTCTTTTCGATATGCAGCTTGAGTTTGATATTTCTCGCCCTAGTCATTTCCTGCAAAGCTGTCACCAGCCGTTTCGCGATATCGTTCAGATGCACCGTCTGCGTCCTGTCGATCTCGGATTTATGCGCAAAATCACGAAAATGCTTAATGATATCGTCAGCCCGGGTCACTTCAGTAAGTGAATACGAAAGCTTGTCCATCGCTGTCTTGAGCTGCCGGGGCTTGTTCTTCAGGTGCCGCAGCGACTGCTGAAGATACAACTGGATCACCGTCAATGGCTGGTTGAGTTCATGCGCCAGCGTTGCGCTAAGCGTACCGATCGATGCAAGCTGTTCCACCCGGCGAATCCGGTCCTGGTACTGCCGGAGCTGCTGCTGGGCCTTGCGCTGCTGAGTAACATCCCGTGCAAAAATAGCCACACGGAAGATGTTGCCCTCAGGGTCCTGTACCGGGTAAATATGATTCTCAAAGATACGGTTGTCGCGTGTGTCTTCAAATGAAAGCACTTGTTTGGCATCGACAGCCTGGCGGTACTTCTCCATCCGGCCGGCGGCTACTTGTTTATCCGAAATTAAATCTGAAAAATTATAACCGCTTAGATCCTGGTTTTCATATCCCATGCTCTTTGCGGCCGCGGCATTTGAGGTAATGACCTTACCCTCCGTGTCGAGCAAAATCACCACATCCTGGATGGCATCAAGCAGTACACGAGCCGTCTCCTCGCTCTCGCGAAGCGCCGAGGCAAAACGCGTCCGCTGAATCACGCTGCCGACCTGCGAACCAATCGCCTCGATCGCATTAATCTCATGCCTCTCGATGGCTGTCTGCGTACGTGAGGCGACATTGAGTGTTCCCAGGTACGTCTCCCCGTGCATGATCGGGGCAATACAGAAAGCTTTGTACTCTTCCTGTTCAACCATCCGTGAGGCCTGAAAATATTGCCGGGCATCTCCCGAGATCGTCTCTCCGTTTGTTGTCGCCTGCATCGCAGGGTGATCCAGCGGTATCGAGGAAAATTCACTGAGAAACCCCGGGCTCAAATTACGATAAGCGGCAATATCGAGAGCCGTTTCATTCGCCAGGTAAATTCCGCTGATGTCGATGCCTTCAATCTCCATGATGGCGTCCAGGATGATCTCAAATGCCTCCTGCGGCGTCTCGACGGCGTTAAGCTGGACACTCAAATCCCGCTGGAGCAGGATAAAGTTCTCAATCTTGATCCGCTCCGAAATGTCCCGCGTCGAAACAAGCATTCGATAAGGATGGCCATCTTCGTCTCGAATCAGCCGGGCCGTCGTTTCCACCCAGAACGTCGAGCCATCCTTCTTTTTCAGCCGGTACCGAAGCCCCTCGATGGTCCCCTGTTCCATAATTTTGCTGAACTGTGCTGCCAGTGCCTCATGTTCCTCAGGCAGTGTAAATTTCATCGCCGGCTGGCCAATCGTTTCCTCGACCGTCCATCCGGTAACCCTCTCCCACGAAGGGCTGACATACTCGATCGTATCTTCGAGGGTAAACAGCGCAATGACATCCGTGATATGCTCAGCCAGCATCCGGTACTTCCGCTCCGATTCCGTAAGCTGAGCCGTGCGGACCTGCACCTGCTCTTCCAACTGATCATGCATCGCCAGCAGAGATTGCTCAAGTTCCTTGCGATCCGTGATATCCATCACCGCACCCACCCCCCGCAGCAGGTTGTCCTGCGGGTCATACATCATCGTCACAGAGTCACTGAACCATCGGTAGGTCCCCGACTTCGTCTTGAAGCGATATTCAAGGTTCAACATACTCTGGTCATTTTTGCGAGACCTTTGAGCTTCCGTAAGCTGTTGATTGATATCGCTCCAGTCCTCGGGATGAATCCGGCTGTGCATAAAATCAATAGGATGACTGAGCACCTCCGACGAATCATACCCGGAAAAGGTTTTCACTGAATCACTGATGTAGTCGTATCGATCCTCCGCAAAGTTAATTCGGTACAGGATCTGCTGGCCCGTATTCAGGGCTTCCGTAAACTGTGCCTCTTTCTCGCGAAGCTGCTCTTCCATTTCCTTGCGCTCCGTGATATCCAGAACCGCGCCGATCCCCCGCAGCAGGTTCCCCTCGTTGTCATACACAAGCGTCCCCCAGTCGCTGAACCATCGGTACTGCCCGTTTTTATTACGGTGCCGATATTCCAGGTGTACCTTCGATACATTGTTCTTCCGCTTGCGCTGCGCCGCTTCCATGCGCCGGTTGATCTCCGTCCAGTCGTCGGGATGGATCAGCTCCATCGCCGCCTCCGGGCCGCGGTTGCGCAGCACTTCCGGATCATACCCGGTCATCTCCCGCACCGACTCACTGAGATAATCATACTTGCCCGTCTCAAAATTCAGACGGTACAAAATCTGCTGGCTCGCCCCCAGCGCCTCCATAAACAAGGCCTCCTTCTCACGGAGCTGCTCCTCCATTTCACGCCGAGGCGTGATATCGCGAATCGTACCGGTAATAAACCTCTCCCCCGTATTCGGATCAACATACCGCGACTTTTTCGTTGCGATGTAATGTTTCTTTCCGTGCCAGGTAATCTCCTCTTCGTTAACATCCGTAATGCCTGTCCGCAAAACATGGTCATCCCTCTGCCAGAAGACGTCCGCCTGCTCTTTGGGAAAATAATCATAGTCCGTCTTGCCGACGATCTGCTCGGCCGTGCCCCCGATCATCTGAAAACCGATATCGTTGAGCATCACCCAGCGATGGTTCTGGTCCTTGATAAAGAACGGGTCCTCCAGCGCATTGACACACTGCTGCAAAAATTCGTCCGAACGCCGCGCCTGGTGTTCCGCTTTTTTCTGCGCCGAGATATCGTATGCCGATCCGGCCACCCGCTCGATTTCGCCTGCATCGTCCACATACAGCGTCCAGCAGTCCCGCACCCAGCACCATGTCCCGTCTTTTCGCTTCCGCCGATATTCAGTCACCTTCTCACAGCAGCCCCCGTGTCTTCTGGCGTACCCCAGCGCGTCCTCCGTCTGCTCCTGGATCACCTTCAGGTCCTCCGGATGAAACTGCCCCAGGGACTGCTCCAGGCTCAGCGACATAATCTCTTCCGCGCTGTAACCGAGGATGTTCTTGATGCTCTTGCTCACATAGTCGTATTTTTGGGTCTTAAAATTCAGCGAGTAAATAACATTGATCCCGTTATCGAGCAGCTCACGAAAACGCTTTTGATACTCCTCCAGTGTCCACCGGCCAACAGGATCGTATGTGTGGTTGTCCCCTTTGCCGGCCATCGTCAAAGCCTCTCAAATTTGAAGATCGCGCGGTAAATGCCGGTAATTCGATGGGGATCGATCGATTGAGGAGGATACCTGGGATTTCGCGGCTTGAGCGTGATCGTTTTCGGTTGGTTGACATCCGGATCAAAGTACACCTGCTTAAACGCGGTCTCATGCGGCTCGTCAAACCGAACCAGGCAGTCATCCCCGTTTTTTACCGGCGTATTGGGCGAAAAGACTACGATATTTCCCTCCATGAAGCGCGGCTCCATCGAGTCGCCAACCACCCGCAGCGCAAAGGCGTTCTCATCATTGACATCCGGGCACCGCACATAGTCATCCGCATAGCCCACCGGGTGGCCCATATCGTCAAACGCCTGCGGATATCCCGCCGACACCTTATTGAGAATCGGCACCAGCCGACCCTGCTCGATGCGGGCCCCGGCCGATTCGGTATCAAGCTCCTCGGCGGCAATCATATCGCCAATCGCGGACGCCGCCTGCCCCGGAGCGGACATCTGCCTGATAATCCGGCGGTACTGCCGGTTCTGGGCACCAATGGTCTCGTACTCCTTGCGGATATCCCGCGGCATCCGCTGGAGCTGGGCCATATGCACCAGTTCCCCGGGCTCAAATCCAAGTATCCGCTCCAGCTTCCGCAGTAGCTTCTCACTCGGCGGATTCTTCACCTTACCCGTCTCCACCGTAGACAAATACGGCTTGGAGTATCCGGTTTTTGCCGACACCTCGTCCAGCGTGAGACTCAGCGCCTCCCTGCGTTTCCGTAATAATCTGCCAAGAGTCATGCCGGCAATATACCACAACACGACAAAAAATGCAAGGATTTTGTTAGATATTTACCTAACTTTGCGTAAATTATCCGAAAATGACGCAATGCAATGGAGTCATTGAATGAAAAAAGCCTCGTCCGAAGGACGTTTCCTGGGTCCTGGGCAAAAACTGCCCAGGGCCGTCGAGTCAAAGACTCGATAAACCCCGATCACAAATTCACCAACTAAAAAAACAGGGACAGAATCGCAGGATGGGTAAAATACTCAGTTCATTTTACCCATGCTGACACTTGGAAAATCGGTATTGATTATTTTTTCAATACAATCCCAAGCCATAAATGTTTCTCCAAATTCTTTTCGTGTTTTTCGCGTCTTTCGCGGTTAAAAAAAACTACCGCCCCAGCTCCTCATCCGTAATCCCGTACCGCTTATGGTACCGCTCCGGAATCTGGTTTAAAAGCTGCCGTGCCTGCTGGGCATAGGTCGAGTTGGGCCATTTCTCCATCACTTCCCGGCACAGGTCAATCCCCCGTTTATACCCGGTAAACCGCCCGGCCTTAATCAACTGCGTCGCGGTGTTAACCTTCTTCTCCGCGTCAAACTTCTCCTCCGGTGCCATCCCCGCATCCGGATCAAACGCCTCCTGCGGCTGCGCCGGCTGTTCCTGCGCACCCTGCGAATCCGCCACCTCCGTCTTATCCGGCGACTGATCCGCCACCTGGTTCTCCGCCGCAAGGTCCGAGCCGAGGACCACCAGGTCCTGCAATATCAAATTCGGAATCTGCCCTGTCGCCGGCCCCGCGTAGATAATCATACCCTTTTTATTCACAATCGCCAGCCCCGCGCTAAACGGCGGCATCTCGATATTGCTCAGCTCCAAATCCTGGTTCTCCGGGGCGTTTAGCATCACCGTCGGCCACGGCATTGCGATCTCCATCATCAGCTTGAGCACTTCGGTGCGGTTCTCGTAGCTGTCGTTATTGAGCGCGAAAAACGACAAATTCGGATTCATAAAATCATAAATGTACCACTTCGCAAACTGATCGATCTGCTCCTGCATATCCTCGATATCAAAGTCGTCGATCTCCCTCGCCGCCCGGCTACCGCCCGGATACGGCATATCCCCCGGCCCGCCGGGCATGTCCGGCCCCATTCCAGGCATCCCGGGCATCGGCGCAGGCGCCGGCTGCGGTGCTCGCTCACGCGGACGCGGCAGATCACATGGATCCGATGGCCCCTTGTCTTTCTCCTCCTGCTTTTCTTCCTCCGTCATCGCGGGCTTGTACTGCCACAAAAGCACGCAATAATGTTTTTCCGCCGGGTTGATCTCCAGCGTCGCCGAGTTCAAGCAGTGCAGCCGAGTCCGCGGAATCTTCTTGCCGATCACGTCTGCGATCACATAGTCCGCCTGGAAATCCAGGGATTTACTCGAGCTTTTGGCCTTGCCAGCCGTATATTTGCCGCGTTTTTTGAGCATTTCCGTTCGCTTCTGCTGCTTGGCCATCATCTCGAGCGACTCATCGTTCATCACCGCCATCGCAATGTACGTCGATTTAACGTCGTTATTCTCCGGGTCGATCTGCAGTGCCCGCCCGGCCGCCTGGGCCGCCCGGTTCAAATCGCCCTGGTAATACTTCACCCACGCGGTCAGCATGAAAAAGTCCGCCTGCTCGCCCTCCTCAAAATCGCGGATATACCGCTGGGCCTGCTGGAGCGTGCTTTGGGCTACATCCACCTGCGCCGACGAAGCCTCCCGCCCCTCGTTAACCGCCGTCAGAATCTCCCGAAGGCTCGTCTCGATGTCGTTGGCCGCCTGCGATTTTTCCTGCGAGTTATCTGATGACCGCTCCGGCATGCCACCGGGCCCGTCCATCGGGCTGTTGCGACGGGCCGCGATTCCAGGGCTGCAAAGCAGCATGGCCGCAATCGTAAATACGGATACAAAAAGCGTAATTCTTTTATTCGCAGTCATTTATCGTCTCCTGATTGCATGGGCTTTTGCGGCCCGGGTCGTTATTTGCCTGTTTCGTGACGAACAGACAGTGTAACAAAACCCACCAGAGATGCAAGAAAAAAGGGATGCACAGTATCGGAGAGGATTTTAGACGTTATTGGTTCGGTATGATGCGATTATTCCTTCGCTTCGGGGCAGGCCATGATGTATTCCCGCACCTTGTCCAGATCGGCCGTTGCGACGGCCACCTTGTCGTCCGCCGCGCCGTAATACACCAGCAAATTATTATCCTTAACCACACCGCCGGTGACAAACGTCACATCGCTCACATCGCCGATGCGCTCATACGGAGCCGACGGCCCAAGCACCCATTCCTCACCGCGCCGCAGCACCCGCCAGGGCTCGTCCTTATCGAGCAGTGCCATCCCGGTACGGTAAATCTGCGAGGCGGTCGTCCGCCGCACACCGTGATAGATCAGCAGCCACCCTTCCGGGATCTCAATCGGCTGGCAGCCCAGGCCGATACGCTCACCGTCCCAGTACGCCATCCGGGTCTTGAGCAATATCCGGTGGTCGCCCCAGTGCTTGAGGTCCGGTGACATCGAAATCCAGATATGTGCCTCGCCGCGCACAATCGGCCGATGGATCAGTGCGAAACGCCCGTTAAACCGCCGCGGGAACAAACACGCATCCTTATCCTCCGGGGGCAAGAGCCCGCCCAGGCGGGCGAACGTCTTAAAGTTTTTCGTAATCGCCAGCGACACAATCGGCCCGCCCTGGCTGAACGATACATACGTAATCGCGTACTGTTTCTGCTCTTCGAGCCACACAATCCGCGGGTCTTCCAGCCCCCACTGCTCCTCGCGAATGCCCTTATCCGGCATCATAGTGGGTTTTTCGTCGATCTTCCAGTTGCTGTAGCCGTCCGCCGACCGCGCGACCGACAGGTGCGAAAAGCCCTTGATCTCTTCCACGCGGTTGAGCAGCAGCACCTCGCCGTCAATAATCGCCGCACCGGGGTTAAACACCGAGTTAATCGGGTACGGCCACATATCAGCCGTCAAAACAGGGTTTTCTTCGTATCTATGGAACAGGCTGGCTGCGAGCTTTTCGCGAGCGAAATCAGTTGTCATGTCAGTTCGGTCCTTTTGCTTTTATGGCCAATACGGGTATAACTTGTTTACTTATCGGCGATTAGGGTGCAAAACTCCAGTTGTAGTCTTTGAAAATGCTCGTTTATACTGCTGATATTGAAGATATCACGCTTTTACGGCTGGGCAAGCAAAATCCCGAAGAATGGCGGAATTTGCAATTGCCCGCAGCGCGGCGATGGATTATTTTGGATAGCGGATAGACGGAACCTTTGTTGAATATACACGTATCAGTTCCTGATATTGAATATTGACTTTTATTTATGCAAATAGGGCGGATCTATGAATAGGAACAAACTGTTATTGATACTGATAGCATTATTACTGGCAGCGAGTACGGTATTCGGCGAAAAGCTGCTGGTCACCAAAGATAACACCGGCCAGGAAAGCTACGTACACGCTTACGGTGCGAAAATGGGCGATCAGCCGGGCATTGCCGTCGAATTTGAGGGTACGGACGATCTGCATTTTTACGCGAACCCGGAGACTTCGATCGCGCCGGACCTGGTCCTGCGCGCACAGGCGGCCAGCGATGCAATCGAGTTTGCCGATGGAATCTATCCGGAGGTGGAGTTTTTCAGCGATCCGGCACTGAATAAGCAAGTGGAGGTCTGGATTGGCGATTTTGTGATTTTTCTCCCGTTTGCCGACAGCTCGCAGGGCACGGCGGGTTGGTCTGAATCTGCGCAAGTCGATGCGGCCGTTACGGTTACGGGCATTGCCTGTACCAGCATGGTCTGCCTCCAACCGTTCGAGCATGAACTTTCCGTCACGCTGGACATGCAAAACATCGAGACCTGGCCAATAGTGGAAATAAAGGGGTCAGGTACCTTTAATTCCGGGGCTGATACTGCGGATACTGCCCAGCAGGAGGGATTGTTACGGTACGGAATCGGCGGGGCGCTGGTTTTGGCGTTTGTCGCGGGTTTATTGATTAACGTGATGCCGTGCGTGTGGCCGGTGATCCCGATTATTGTGACGCGGATCTGGCAAAGCGCGGGCGAGAAACGCGGCCGGGCGCTGACGAGCGGGTTATTGTTCTGCGTGGGTATATTACTGTTTTTCGCGGCAATCGCGGTTTTCAATATCGTGCTGCAGGTTGGATTTGAGACGGTGTTCCAGTGGGGCGATTTGCTTCGCAACCAGGGATTTGTGGCGTTTATGGTACTGTTAATGCTTGCCCTTGGGCTGTTTATGTTCGGCGTGTTTGTAATCGGCATCCCGTCGAGCGTAACGGCAAAGGCCGGCAGCGGCGGCTCGGGCGCAGCCGGGCTGATCGGAATGGGCTTTTTAGCGGGATTACTGGGTACACCGTGCAGCTTTGGGATCCTTGCGGCGGTGGTGGCATGGGCACAAACCCAGACGCTGGTAACCGCGACAATCGTGATTATGACACTGGGAGTGGGGATGGCGGCGCCGTATTTGGCACTGACGTCGATCCCGGGGCTGACGAACCGGCTGCCCAGGCCCGGCGGATGGATGGAAAAAGTGAAAATCGCGATGGGTTTTGTCCTGATAGGGATCGGCATAAAGCTCGCTGGTGCACTGGAAATGGGGTTATTGATTGATGTTCTGTATTTTGGACTGGTGATGTCGTTTGCGATGTGGATGTGGGGCCAGTGGGTTAGTTTTGGCACGCCGGCGGCGAAAAAGTGGATTATTCGCGGGATATCGTTGTTTTTGATGCTGATATCGGGGTGGTATCTGTTCTCACCGGAGCAGAAGTATATCGGCTGGCAGGAGTATGATGCCGGTGAGATTGAGGCGGCGCTGGAGGAAGGGCGGCCGGTGCTGATCAAGTTTACGGCCGAGTGGTGTGCCAATTGTGCGGTGGTCAAAAAGCGGGTGTTTGAGCAGGGGGATGTGGCAGAGCTGATCCGGGACAAGCAAGTGTTTGCCGTTGAAGGGGATACGACGCGGAAGGACCAGCCGGCGACGGCGGCCTTGCAGGAGGTGTACCGCGAGCCGGGCATCCCGGTGACAGTTTTGCTTACGCCTGACGGCGGGGAGTATCGCCTGCGCGGGATCTTTGATAAGGGCAAGCTTGTGGAGATACTGGAGGGATTGTAGGGGCAATTAAGCGGTTGTTTGATTTTTGGGTTTCGATACGATTTTGTAGAGGATTTTCTCTTATCGACATCTTTGTAGAACAGAATCGTACAAGTGTACGAATTTTATAGTACAAATGTATCATACACTTGTACGATTTTTTCTTCCGGACTTTCGGCAGGGTTGAGCGGCCTGAGAGTGCATGATTTATTTCTCCATCCGCGGCTCGCTTGCGCTCGACGTTTTTTTTTACAACCGCGAAATGCGCGAAACTGCCTTCAGGCAGGTAAGTATTCTCGGTGCATTATTTAGACCTTTGCACACATGGAACTCACGATGATTTTAGACTTGACAAATCCAGTGTTTTGGTGTATAGTCTCTGCGTAAGAGTTGAGGTTTTCGGCCGGGAAACGAACAGGTGAGGAGGGATTTTCCATTTTTGCCTGGTTTTCAGGAATGCTTGCCTTGTAAATTTCGGAGAGAATTTGTTAGGTTTTTGGTTTAATTTTCAGAGGACATTTTGAGGGATTAATGATGAAAAAACTAATAATTTTATCTTACATGTTATGTGTAGTTTCTTGTTCTCTGGCTGGTACTTATTCAGGAGGTATAGGTATCGAAATCGATCCTTATCAGATCAGCAGTTTCAATGACTGGTTGGAATTGACAAATACTTCCAGTGATTGGGATTGCCACTTTATTATGACGGCAGATATTGACCTTGAAAATCATATGGTTAATTGCGTGGGTACTATATCCATACCCTTTTCTGGTGCCTTTCATGGACAGGGACATGTGCTTTCCAATATTCGCATTTTTGAGCCTTATTTATCTAATGTTGGGTTGTTTGGTTATATTAGTCATGGTGGTATTATTCGTGAACTGGGCCTGGAAAATATTGATATTATTGGAGGTTCAGTTGTAGGAGGCCTAGCAGGGAGTATACATTGGACAACAATACAGAATTGTTATGTGAAAGGTACTGTCCAAGGGGGTAGTTCCGTAGGCGGATTGGTTGGATCCATTGGATATGATAGTTCGATTTCATGTTGCTATGCTCAGGTTGACGTAACCGGAACTGAAGAAGTGGGGGGACTAGCCGGAGGGAATAGGTCCGGGTCTGGAATTGATAAATCTTATTGTACGGGCAGAGTGACAGGTCAAGCATCCACGGGTGGATTAACTGGAGGGACATTTCCAAGGAATCGCTCAGTGTTGAGTTGTTTTTGGGATAGTCAAACATCATTGCAGTCCAATTCACAGGGATCCGGCAGAGGACTGCCTACGCATGAGATGAAAAGCCTTAAGACATTTCAGAATGCTGGATGGGGCGGTACTCAATGGGTTATGGTTGATGAATTGGATTATCCTCGCTTGACCTGGGAGAATACAGGCTACCCGGCCATCCCACCAGTCCAGGTCTCTTATAGCGGCAGTGGTACTGAAATTGATCCCTATCAGATTTTCACTGCCCAGGAGTTTGCTGACCTAAGCGGATATTATGACATCCTTGATAAACATTTTCAATTGATGGCAAATATTGATCTTGGAAATATGTCAGTTTATCCTATTGGAGACCTTGGGGTGTTTCAGGGAACATTTGATGGTAATGGATACACGATCTCAAATGTGGATATCCGACAAACTGAAGATGACTGTGTTGCCCTTTTTGCTTTCCTTGAAGGTGGAACCATATGTAATTTGAGAGTTGAGGCTATTCGTGTTGTTGGTGATGAATATGTCGCTGGTTTGGTTGGTTATGTTTCTGACGGCATGATAAAGCAGTGTTATGTGAGCGGCTGGGTTACTGAAACATACAGGGTTCCTAATCCCGGAGATCCTTATGAACCGGAATCTTTTGGCTATTCCGGAGGATTGGCAGGAGAGAATGCAGGAATCATTTTAAGCTCCTGTTCAGATGTTTCTGTGACAGGCAATCAGCATATTGGAGGTTTTATTGGTGAAAATTATGGAACCATCAAAAATTGTTATGCGGATGGATCTGTTACAGGTTTTGCGATACTTGGCGGTTTTGCGGCAAAAAATTATGGTCTAATTGAAAATTGCTATTTTTCCGGTTATTTTCTACCGGATATATTAGATATCAATCCATTTGATGGAGCTTTCATTGGTGTTAATGTAGAGGGAGCACGAACTTTAGGCTGTTTTTGGAATGCTGATTCTTCCGCTTGGCCGGGCAGCAGTATAGGAAAAGGACTGACTGACGGTCAAATGAAAACACTTTCAATTTTTCAGAATGCAGGCTGGGGAGGTGAAGAGGGTGATCCAAGCCCGTGGGTCATGCGTGATGGAAGTGATTCTCCGCGTCTGGTATGGGAAAATACGGGGTATCCCCCCATTCCTTATCAAGAATCCGTGCCTTTTGCAGGAATGGGGACAGAGCAGAATCCATACGAAGTGTGGACCTGTGAGGATTTTGCTTCTCTGAGTTGGTATCCACAAATCCTTGACAAACATATCGTATTAAAAGCTGATATCGATTTGCAGAATATTGCTGTGTATCCAATTGGAGATCTTGGACTTTTTGAGGGTGTTTTTGATGGGAAAAATCATATTATTTCAAATGTAGAAATTGATATCCCAAAAACGTCTTCAATTGGATTGTTTCATACAATTACTGCGGTCGGTCATATTCAAAATCTACACTTGGAGGATATTGTAGTCAAAAGCAATTCGGATTATGCCGGAGGCTTAGCAGGAATCAATCAAGGCAAGATAGAGAATTGTTCTTTGAATGGCTTTGTTTTGAGTGATCGAAATGTAGGGGGGCTGGTGGGTCGGAATCAAGGCACAATAAGAGGGTGTAAAATTAGAGGTATTGTTCTTGGAAAAACGGATGTTGGCGGGATTGCAGGTTGTAACTATTATGATGAAGCTTGGATTGATTGCTCTAGCTCGGAGGCACTCGTTAAAGGCACATGGGGGGGAGCGGGCGGAATTATTGGAAAAAATTCCGGTATGGTTTCTCAATGTTTTTCTTCAGGATCTGTATCTGGGCAAAGTGAGGTTGGCGGCCTTGTTGGTAAAAACTATCATAGCATTTCTAATTCCTATGCAGTTTGTACAACCAAAAGTCAAAGTACAACTGGCGGAATCACAGGTTCCAATACTGGTGTGATTTCAGGATGTTATTCCGCTTCCATGGTTTCGGGGCTTGATCTGGCAGGAGGAATTGCAGGGAGTAGTAGCTCCAATGCTTTTGATGCCGTTTTTTGGGATTTGGATATTTCTCAACTCCAGTATGGTTCTGGAAATCTGACTTATAATCCGGCAGGTTTGAATGGCTTGTCAACCATTGAGATGCAAACAAAAAATACTTACATGCAGTCAGGCTGGAACTTCGATTCAAATGGTGGAATACCAACGTGGTGGATGCCGGTAAAATATTACCCGAAACTTTCATGGCAGTCTAAGATTTCCTGCAAGGGTTCCACAGAACTTTCCCTGGAGCCGAATGAACAGGGGGCTCTAACCGTTCAGATTTGCAGCCAGGTAAATGAATTGATAGACTGGAGCTTTGACAATTATGATTGTCCGTGGATCATTTCGATTGATTTGCCGGACGGCAGCTCAAGTGGACCTAATGACATTACAAGTATAAATATCCAAGTAGATTCCACAGGGTTAGACCTTGGCACTTATCGCCGTATGCTCAGCATAAATTCGCGTGCTTGTCCATCCTTGGATGTAGTAGTTACCCTGAATGTTGTGAACAGGGTTGGTTTTGAGGAATATAACAACATTTCTCAATTTTGGAATACATATCCGTGTGAGGAAGCAAATCCCTGCTCTTCGGCAGATTGGTATCGGGATGGCAAAATTGATATATTGGATTTTTATCAAATGGCTTCTTACTGGCTACAGGATGAAATTCTGGTTTGTGATTTGACTAATATTGATTTTGAATCAGAAGTATTTCCTCCCTTGCCATGGGGATTTTCAGGGGATGGGGATTGGAAAATTGATTGGACGGCAGGTTATGGTAGTTATTTTTCAGTAAAGTCTCCCGATCTGGCCACTCATGAAAACTCCTCTATGACCATTATGCTTGATACTACCTACAGGAATATGAGTTTTTACCGGAAAACAAATACCCGAAAAGATTACAATTTGCTGGAATTTTACATTGATGGATCAAAAAAGAAAACTTGGTCGGGTAATAAAAAATGGAGAAAATTTAAATTTTCTATCAGTCCCGGTCCGCACATATTTACGTGGAAGTATATCAAAAATCAAGAAAGCGATTACGATTACGTCTGGATTGACAAAATATCGCTCTACTGAAATTTTCAAAATTAGGTTTTTTATGGGGGTCTATCGGATTTTCAATCCGACGGCTTCAGGCAATTTTTGCCTTTGGCCAAGGCTGTTTTATCAGCATGCGTTTCTTCCGGTGGCTGCGCCAACGGAAATCAACGTCATCCTACGTGCTGATTCTATGCGCGTGGGCATCCTTCGACGCTGGGCCCTTCGATTCCACCCAGGGCAGGCGGTTCGGGATGGGTTTTAAAATTGTTTGGGGTGTCCTTTCAGGTCGTAACGGGTCTCATAGGTTTTGCGTTTTTCGGCAGGGATCAGCGGCCCAAACGACATCAGCGGTTCGACGAGATCGGCCTTTGAAGCGGTTTTGAACCGGATCGTGACAATCTGCTGGGGCCGGACGGGAAAGGTATAGTTGCCCGCGTTGCCCCTCAGGGGTTTTGGGTTTTCGCCGGCCAGGTTCGTCAGGGCCGCACTTTCATGCTCCAGGTGCAGGGAAAGGCGGCCGGTGGCGGATTGGCCCCGGCACTCCGCGAGGCGAACTTCAATCGAATCCTGCTCTCTTCGCATGGCCTGGACAATGAGATTCTCTGACGTCTCCAGCCAGGACTTGCCTGCCAGCGCATTGCGATGGCCAACGACGATGGGCGGCTGATTGTACTCCCATGCCATTTGCGGAATGTTGAAATCCTCGCTGGGGCCGTGCGCGGTGACCGCGTACTCAAAGCGGTGCCTGCCCCTGCCCGAAAGCCATTTGGATTCATGCCCCCGGTAGCGGTCGGCGGTATTCATCAAAAACAACAGCACAGAGCGGCCGTTGATCTCCCGCCCCGTAATGCCCCGGTCGAGCAGTGCGAGGCCGCAGCCGTCTTGGAACTCATAGCCGGACCACCGTACCGCGGGGAAAATTGCCTCGCTGTAGCCATACTCGCGATGGTCCCAAATGGTTTGATAATACTCGAGCGGCGGATGGTTCACGGACGGGTCCCACGAAGAGAACCCGTAGGGAATGCCGCGTTTGGCATTGGCGATCTCGCCGGCAAGCGCGAAGTGTGCCAGGACCTGGCAGCGGTCGTCGGGGATATCGACCAGTTCCGTTTCAAAATCCACGCGGGGATAGTCCGCGTAAAGAATCACACGGCGAACGATCTTCGAGTCCCCGTAAAAATCGGATCGGATCGTAATATGTGTTCGCAAAACGCCATGCTCGACGTCGTATTGCGGGGTGTAGTCCCCGCTGCGTGCGATACATTTGCGCTGGTTTTGCGGGACCATAAGATCGCCTGTATTGGTGAGTTCTTTGGGCGTTTCGAGCAGGATTTCGTTGCCCGGGCCCTGTAAGAGTTCCCGGTCGGCCGGCTTGTATTTCATGCTGACCAGGTTGCCCGTCTCGGGGTCGATTTTGATGGAAAAATACTTCGTGGAGAATTCGCCGGCAAGTGTATCGGTGGTGCTGACCGCCGGGTCCGCGGCGGCCGGCTGGACTTCTAGGCTTTTGATGCCCATGGAAGGAAGAGGGACCTGGCAGAGATAGTGGTTTTCGCCGATCTTCTCGATGGGGGCTTTGGGCTGCCAGCCGTCGGGCAGTTCGATTGCAACCGGGTCGTTGCGCTGCCAGTTAAGCGGATTAAAAAGCGTGATGCCGCGTTCGGGGCCGGCCATAGAATGGATCGCTTTTTGGGTAATTTCAGAGGTGACCTGCTGGATCGCATCATTGCGGTCCTCAACGTCCCAGGCATCGTCATTCTCGAAGACGCTCCCGGCCGCGGCGCCCCACAGCGCGTTTCGATCCATGTTCAGCAGCAATTGCAGCCAGCAGTGGTACAGTTGCTGCGCAGGGTAGGCATAGCCTTTTTGCATGGAGGCAATGGTCGCCAGTTTCTCGGCGGTCAACAGGGAGTGCTCGGATTGACGAAAACGCTGCTTGGCTCTCGGGTTCGATACCCAGAACGCGTCGAAACAATAGGCCGAACCGAGGCGCAAGTCTGTTAGCGCTGTGTCGCCTTTTGCGACGGACTCCTGCAGGTCGTCCAGGAATTTACCGGGAGGGGCAAATCGAAGGTCGATCTCGGGCGCAAGCGCTGCGAAATGCTTGCGAATCACTTCAAGCTGTCCGTCATAGAGGGGTGCCCGGCCGTAATCCCCGCCGCTGATCGGCATCAAAACGGGGGCGTTGGCCGGATTATACTTGATTCGCTCTCGAACTTCTTCAACCATCGCCGCGGCCTGTGGGCGGGTCAGGGGTTCTTGGGCCTTGAAGAATTCGCGCCATGCCGGCGGGCAGTAATGCACGATGCAAATCCCGGTGGTCTGTGAGCCGTCGGGGGCATGCCAGCGGAAGAGATTTTCCCCGGCGCGATTGTTCCGGGCGAAAACCAGCCCTTCGAGCCCCAGGCCCGATACGATCTGGGGCATCTGGCAATGAATCCCCGTCACGTCGATCATCCAGCTCAATCGCGGACGAATGCCCATCACCTGCCGGTTCCATCGCAGGCCTTCAACGCCCATTTTCACCAGTGCCTCCCCGCCGGAAAGGTTGATGGTCGGCTCGAGGAAGAAGGCGTTTACCAGCTCCGCGGTACCGCCGGCAAGATGCTTTTTGAGCAGCGGCAGTTTTTGCGGCGCAAATTTTTTCATCGTCATCAGGTTGGGCACTTCCGAGACCGCGAGGGCGTAATCCTCATGTGAATCGAGATAGTCGAGATGGTCCAGGTAATTGTTCAATACGTAACTTCGCTCATGCGAGAAATCGGTCAGCCAGCCGACGATGGTCGCGTGGGTGTTGGGCACGATGTAGACAACCGTCTTGTTCGCTTTCGGTTTTGCCTGGGTGATCCCGATTTCAGCGAAGGGGATTTTCTCGAATCCCGGTATCTTTTCATACACAATCGAATCGTCTTTCAGGGCAAAATTCGCCTGGTCCGCGTTGACAAAGCCCGGGTCCGTATCTGTTTCGTAATTATCGTTTTTGACCACTTCCCAATCGTACCGTTCCCGGAAAATCTCTTTGCAGTTGACCATCACATTCTTCTCAAAGCGGTTGCGGTCGTGGTTTAGATGGTCTTCCTCGAAGAAACCCACCAGCTCGGGATAGCGTTCGCTGTACGGGGGCTGATCATAATTGATCTGGCTTAACCCGGTTTTCCATATCTTGTAATAGTTGTCGTACTCGTTTTTGCCCCAGCCGTTCAGGAAATTGCTGGCGTAGAGAACCGTCCGGCAGTCAATGAAAATATTGTTGTCGATGATGTTGTCGTTGCCGCCGTTGATGACCACGGCGCCGAACCTGTCCGGGGCGGCGAGTTTATAAAACACGTTGCCGATCACTTTCGTGCCGCAGTTGGTGTAATCGATATAGACCCCGGAGGCGGCATTTTTGTCAATCCCGATGTGATGGATGAAATTATGACGAATGACCGTCCCGCGATGGCTCGGATTGGCCGCGGTATAGATGGCCCCGGCATCTGAAAACTCCAGGACGACATGATGAATATCGTTGCGTTCGATGATATGATCGTTGCCGGAAAAGGTGATCCCGAACTGGGGAAGGTCGTGGATATGGTTATTCGCGATGCGATTGGCCACCCCGCTTAGGCGAATGGCGGGGTTGTACGTCTTGATCCGGCGCCCGCAGTTATAGATATGATTTTGGACGGCGAAATTTCGACCGGGTGTAAGGGTTTTGCGGTCCCCGCCGCCCAGCTTGATTCCATAGGTGCCCATACCGTAAATTTCGCAGGATTGGATGCCGCTGCTGGTGCCGTTGGCGGCCTTACTCAGCCCGGGTTCATTGGCCAGGATTTGATTGCTTCCGTTGAGATCCACCCCGCCGCCGCCCATATTGCGGATGACGCAATTTTCAAGAAGGGTATTCGTACCGCCGGAGACCTGGACGGCATTTTCTCGGCTGTACTCGAAGGTCAACCCGGAAAAGCTGACATACGAGGTGTTCAAAAGACGCACCATGAACTTTTCGCTCAGCAGCGTAACCCTGATCTCCGCCGAGTCCATGTCCGCGGGGGGCAATAGATATACAATCCCCGTGCTGCGGTGCAGGTACCACTCGCCGGGCTCGTCGATTTCTTCGAGCAGGTTCAATACGTAATACCAGTCCCACTTCCAGTTTTCGGGATATTTTTTCAGGCCGTAGTAGTGATCCGAGGCCAGGGTAATCTGCTTATTTTCGGTATCGATGCTTTCGACTTTCGTAAAATCCGGGGCCCAGGTCCGGTTGAAGATTCCATAGAGCCAGATCTCATCGGCCTGCTTCCACAATTCGGCCCGGTCGTGGTCGTAGGTAAAGCAGGGTTTTTTGTCGCTGACGGTTTTGTATCGCGGGGCCGAACCGGGCTCGATGATCTCGCCGAGTCGCAGGGTGTTGTCATTCGGCCAGCGGGCCAGCGTCATGAACCGGCCGTTGACGATCAGCTCCAGGCCCGCGGAGACTTCGGTCCGGGGGAAGCCGGCCTGCTGGAGGGTACCCAGGTCGGTGAGGCCGATCTCTTTAAGGTCCGCCTGAAGGATTTTATCACGGGCGTCTTTACTGATGATTCTCTTGAGAATCGCCGGATCGGTCACCGGCTCAAAAGCGGAAGGGGGGATGGATGCTCCGCCGGTGAGAATCGGCGTCTCGCCGGGAAAGGCCCGGTAGCGGATGGGGGCTTGCTGCGTGCCGGAATCCTGCGGGTCGAGGGTAAAGGTTTTCCGGACCGGATAGGTGCCTTCGCGGAGGTAGACGGTCACACCGCCGTTTGGCAATCCTTTTTGGGCCCGGTGTTCGCGAATCGCATCTCGTGCCTGTTCGAGGGTCGCAAACGGTTTGCTTTTTGTGCCCGGGTTGGTGTCCGCTCCGTCCGGGGCGATGTAGAATTGCTGCGCTGCGGCCGCGGGGTTGTACAGTGCCGCAGTGACTAATAAGATGCAAAATAGAATTTTTGCGGAAAGTTCGGTTTTCATCCATTTTACCCTTCAAACAAAATTCGCCCATTTCAATTTGCATACCAGGCTCAAAACCACAAGGAGCGGAATGACAGTATAACAAATCCCAGCCCCAAATCAAGCCGGGCCGCCTGGGCGGTGTTATTGGGCGTGCCAGTGATCGGCGAGGGCGGTCAGGTCCAGTGTGTCCACGCCGGCGGGGGGCTTACTGACCGGTGAGCGGAGACCCGCCGGTTCCGTACAAAAGCGAACGGAAATCGCGGGCCGCCGCGTCGGTCAAAATCACCTCATTCCCCGTGCCGAGGCGGACATTTTTGCCGAAGAACGATTCGACGTGTCCGCGAAGGAGCACATTATGGAATGATTGGGCCTCCTCCAGGCCAGATGTATGCGCGGAGAAATCCGCATTTATCGCGGGCCATTGGGTCATCGGGAGCCATTCCACGGTGACCGGCCGGGCAATCGCGCTGTCCGTATCGGTGATGACGATATGGTTTTGGGCCGTTTCAATTTTGGCGGTGATCATTTTCGCCTGTGCCG
>CAYVUI010000050.1:0-30548 GCA_964454745.1 uncultured Pirellulales bacterium
CTTTTCCTACATTATTGGGGCCATAATCCACATTCACGCCCTGTGAACGGTTACCGTGAGCCTTTGGCGGCTCACCGGCCCATCGCTGTTTTTCGAGGGGGAACTGATCGATCCATTGATTCCATGCGGTTTCAAGCTGTGCGGCAATATGCGGATATTCGGCGGCGATATTTTTCTGCTGGCCGATGTCGGTGGAAAGGTCGTAGAGCTCTCCGTTTAGCCAGACCCATTTGCCGCGTCGAACGGCCTGCTCCTTTGTGTCACCATAGGACTCTCGAATGTATGAGAAGTAGAGGTCCCTTTCGGGTACGGGATCGTCTGAAATAAGCTGCGGGAGGATGTTCTGTCCGTCGAGATATAGATCGCCGGTCTTTTTGATGCCTGCAACGTGCAGAGTCGTGGGGAAAAGGTCCAGTGTAATGGCGGGATGGGTGCGGATTTTTGCCGCTGGGATTTTGCCCGGCCAGCAGGCAATCGCCGGTTCGCGGACGCCGCCTTCCCACATTTCGTGCTTGGTGCCCGAGCAGGGGAAAGCCGTTCCCGCCTCGCGGGGATCGGGACCGTTGTCACCGGTAAAGAAGATGAAAGTATCGTTTTCGAGGTTATTCTTTTCGAGCCTATCGAGGACCTTGCCGATGGCTTCATCCATCGCAGACAGGCAGCCGGCAAACTGAATGTCCTTTTCTGCAGTCAGGCCCTGTTTCTTGTAATACTCTTCCCAGCGTTTCGGGGCTTGAATAACATTATTTGCACTTTCCGGGCCCATCGCAGTGTGTACGGCAAAGAAAGAGAGGTACATAAAAAACGGATCGTCCGCATTTTGATCTACGAATTTCGCGGCTTTTTCACCGAGAATATCGGTGATGTATTCCCCCTCACGGTGGACGGGGGTATGGTTTTCATAAAGAATATGCGAACCGTCCATCCACTGGTGCGTGAAGAAATCGATACCTCCCAGCGGGGAACCGAAGAAATAGTCAAAGCCGCGGGCGTTGGGCTGGGCCGGTTTGGGTTCGCCGATGTGCCACTTGCCGATACAGGCGGTTTTGTACCCGTTTTGCTGCATAAGATCAGAGATCAATGTTTCACGCAGGGGCAGGTGCGTAGTTCGGTCTTTAACTTCAATGACATTGGTCAGTCCGTTTCGCTGGGGATATCTGCCGGTCAGCAGGGCACCTCGGGAAGGGGAGCAGACGGGAGTGGTTACGTAAAAGTCGGAGAGTTTGACTCCGCGAGCGGCAAGTTTGTCAAGATTAGGCGTTTTGACCTTGTGATTGCCATAACATCCGATATCTCCATACCCAAGGTCATCGGCAAGAATCCAGATCACATTGGGCTTGGAAGAGGATCGGGCGGAATTTTGCATTGCAGAGGGAGCACAGCCGGCGACAAGTGAACCGGCAGCCAGGCCTGCCAACTGGAGAAAGTTTCGTCTTGAGATCATGATGGAATCCTTTTCATCTGGGTAAACAAGCTGATTATTATTTATCTTCTTCGATCACAAGGATTGCCCAAGGCGTGATTGCAGGGATTTGCACGATTGTTTCGTTCGTATTCGATCCGTACTCAGGCGTAATCGTTTCCGAGAGTTTTTTATACGCCGGGGCTTGTTTTCCGGAGAGATATTCCCCGGGTGCAAGCATGGCAAGGGCCTTTGTTTCGGCCTGTTCATGCAGGGCCTGATTGTAAGCTGCCGGCCGGATCAGTTGGACGTCGAGGCGGCTGGACGGGAAAAAGTTGTCGTTTTGCAGGTTCAGGGCAAACGGTTTTTCACTGTCGGACCAGTTGACCAGGTGGATTACAACCGGAGCATTTTGGTCCTTGGGGACCGCTCGGATAAACGCATAAGTTTTTTCCGGGGCATCGATGAAGCGAATCGGGGTGTCGCTTCCGTAGCGTGTTTCATCGAGGCCGGGGCCAAATGCGCCGGCATCCTGGTAACCGGAGAGGTAACGGTCATTGGCACGGACAAAACCATAGAGGTCAGCATAGTTTTCAGGCTTTCCGAAATAGCGGCCTTTGCCGTCCTTGGTCTGCTCGAAGATATCCCAGGGAACACGGGAAAGAGCGCCGACCGCGTACGTCGTTGCGATCACCTTTCGTTTTAACTGCGTGAGATATTCATGGGAGTATTCTTTTCCGAGGGTTTTTGGGGAGCCAAAGACCTGGATTTTGCCCAGCGAACGTGCTTTTTGCGAGCGTTCATAAATATGTACAGGCTCGGCGCTTTTGACCATTAATTCGGAGATGGCGAAATCAAAGCAGTGATAAAACTCTTCATCCCACCGCTGATAAGACGTGTTATTGCAGGAAAAGGGGATATACTGCTTTGCGTGGATATTGATGGCAGTGCGAATGTCCTTGTAAAACTGAACAATAGACTGCATCTGAAAGTCTACGAAATACTTCTTGAGGGGATTATTCGTAAATTTTCCGTCGTTTACAAAGCCTTTGTTATGAAGCCAGTTTCCGTAATGAAAATTCTCAAGACTGTTGATGCCTTGTTCTTTGAGCTGATCTTTTGGCATATGTTTTTCCAGGTATTTGCGGAAATCCTTCATGCAGAACTCACAAAAACAGCCCTGGCCGGAGAGGGCATAATAGTATTGTCCTCCCGGATCATCCCGCTGTATGGTCTGCGTGCCGTAATCCACGTTCTTTAGATAATACTCGAGATCGCGTTTTGTAAAGCTTGGGTTGTTTACGCAGCCGGGATACATGGGGATCGCCCAGTGGCGGGAATGTTCAACGATGATTGGTTCGCCGTTGATATCAAGCATAGAGTATGCGATATATTCTCGGCCGGGAGCCAGCTCGATTACAACGCTAAGGTTACTGTTACCCGTAGTGCCGAAGACCCGTCCCATTTTTTTGACCTGGTCGATGAGAATTTTTTCCTTGTCGTTAAAACGCAGATATACCCATTCGAGGCGTGTGGCATGAAAGGCTGTCATCGACTTTAGGCTGTCGTGTGGATCATTTATGTCCATAGGGCGAAAGTTGAGTGAACGGATAGTCACATCGCTTGCGTTTGGAACATATTCAGGGCGTTCAAAAGGCCGGGCAATTTGCGAGGCGGTTTTTGCTAAAACGAGAGCGGTAAAAAGCAGTGTAACAATCAGGATTGTGCGCAGAGACTTTGCTTGGATGAGGTCCATTTTGTTCTCCCTATTTTTTTTGTTGTTTTTGCAACTTGTTGCGATTTTGCAATAAATTAGCTTTGGATCATGAATGTCTGATCGCTGCGCGGTAGTTTCCGACAGCCTCCGTCGTCATGATGGCCCGGTTGTAGATTCGCAGGGTCTTGATGGAGCCTTCAATCTCTTTTCCAACAATCAGCTTGTCACGGCCGTTGATATCCAGCATCTCCGAGCTGAAGCGGCACCAGCCGTACTGCCGGATTTCCCCGCCGTCACAGAGCTGACCGTCTACGAGGAAGGTCATAATCTTCGGTCCGCTGTCTATGATGACAATTACATGATGGAGATGATCGGTTTTCAGGATGTCAGGATCGAGGGTCCAGGAAGACTGGGAAACCCCATCGTTTAAGGTAACGCGCAAGGTGTTTTGCTTGTCGGTTTCAATGCAAAAACCTCGGCCCTCATCGTTAGTATTATCGAGGAGGTTCTGCCCGGGATGAAGCGAAGAAAGCTTGAAACAGATATCAAGAGTAACGCCGTTACGGAGATACAGTCCGCCGTATTCTTTGGATTCGAGATTGCGAACGCGGAACTTGGGCAAATCCGGCATTTTAAATTCCGCAGGGGTTTGCCCGATACTGGCCAGATCTACGATCAGCCCTTTCTGGGCGAATTCATTGATGGTGGGGAATTGAAAAAGGGTCTTCATGAAATCAGGATCGATCTGGTGGAGGCGAGCCAGGTGCTTTTGCGTTTCGGTAACATAAAAACAACCGTCTTCCTCGACCATATCCGGGTAGCTCATTCGGATGAATGGATCGTCATCATAAATAAGGATTTCCGGCTGGGACCATTCGATTTGCAGGCCTTCCGGGGTGTCTTTCTCGTGCCCGACACAAAGCCATACGGGATTTCTGGATTCATAATTTTTCCCGCCGTGATTGTGGAACCAGTACAGAAACTGGCCATTGGAACATTTCCACGCAAAATTAGCCGCACGGGGATGTTTCAATTTACGGCCCTGATACGTATAGGTCATGTATTGAGGCGTGGACCATGTTTTCCCTTTGTCCCGGCTGTATGTGCAGACAGGATGACCGTCCACTGTGCGGTAGACGCAAAAGAAGGAACCGTCACTGAGGACCGAGAAGCTCTGCTCTTCCGCAATCGCTCCGCCGCCGGGAGGGGTGCGAAGGCCGATCTCACCTTCGGGCAGAGTTTCCCATGTGATTTTTTCGGGGTCTTTTTCGGTCAGGATATTAGCACTCTTAAGCAGCACCCCCTCGCTTTTTGTAAAGAAGTATTTACCGATACTCCCGACTTTGTGCAGGGGAACATAGCCATTACCTTCATCCGTGAAAGGCTTTCCCACGTTCCAGAAGAAGCGGATTTTGCCTTTATAGGTGTTGTTTCGGTCGATTTCCATTTCACGAACATCGACGACGTGCCGTTTGTCAGACCATGTTTTCCCTCCGTCATCGGTGTACTTGAATACATAATAGCCCAGGCTGTCCACGCGTTTGCAGAAACCGGAGGGGTAGGCGTCTTTGTCGGCGATGATTTCACGAACGTTGTCGGTGTTGTGGTCATAGAAGCAGTAAATCCGGCCGTAGGGCGTTTTGAGCAGGGTCGCGTAGGAGGCTTCCGGGCCGTCCACCGGTTCGAGAGGGACCGGGTCGGACCAGGACTTGCCATTGTCGGTGCTTCGCATCGAGATCGTGTGCTGGCCGGGCTCGCCTTCTTTGCCGGAACCTGTCGTAATGACACAGAGCCATGCCCCATCGTCAGTCTTGACGATGTAGGGCTGGTCCGAGTAGCTGATCGCCGGGATATTCAGGCCCTGACGGACATTTCTCCAGTCGTAGATGTTATTAAATGTGTAATCTTCCACATCCAGGCCGTTGCTGGCGACCACTTCGGGGTCAAAGTCAAAAATCTTCTGATTCTGGTTCACGGAACAGGTTCCTTCCATAGTCTTAATTTTATTCATATTTCATTCTACAATAGCTATAAAGCGAGTATAATCAAGTTGTTTTCATCAATTTTTATAGACAAAAGGGGCAATTTCCAATTGGTTTGTAATCCCTTATGTTTCGGGCATACCGATTTTAGAAACTGCCCCTTCGGGTGTTTATGTCAAATCATACTTTTACTTTCTTCTCTTGATCAGTGCAAGTGCACCCAGACCCAGCAATGAAAGGCTGGTCGGTTCGGGTACATCGTTCCACTGGATTTCCGTTACGGCAAACTGACCGGTTGACTGATCTCTAGCGCTCCACACATATATGCCGCCTCCGGTTACAGCCGTAAGGTCCGGGCTGCCCGCTGTTGCGGAATATGTAAGTGCCACTTCGTCGCCGCCCTGGAGCAGGTTAAGATTGGCATTGACCACACTGTCAACGGCATACCAGCTCTGGCCGGCAAGATCGTACGTCGTATCAAAGAGAGTGCCGTCATAGTATGTATCGAAGTTTCCAGGTGCCTCGATAGCAATGGGGCAGAACAGATCAGATACATACCAGTCACCGTTTCCGTCACGAATCATGGCGCGAAGAACCGTTGCACGGACTTCACCTGCCAGGCCGGGAAGACCGGAACCATTGTCTCCGCCACCATACCACCCGGTCCAGAAATCGGAAACTTTCAGGCCGATATTGGCCTGGGGGCCGGAAAGATCAACGCTCTGATCCGGGCTGTTGCCGCCATTGGAATCAAAGATGGTGTAGGCATAGTTATTTACAGGATTCTGCTTGAAGACAAGTTCTTCAAAATCGACACCGCCCCTGTTAAAACGGTCGATTTCTACCCTGAAACCAGTTGGTGCGGCATAACCGCCCCAGCTAAAACCGGTTGGGGTTACATCAAAATCTTCCTGAGAGCGATTGGGGTTCAGCTGTTCATCGCCAGCAGCAGTGGTATCAATCGGCATGTAAGCACCATCGGGTGCAAATCCAAAGTTCTGAATGATACCCGCTGAAGCGGAAACCGCCATAACTAAAATTGTTAATAAAACTACACTACCATACTTCATAATGACTCCTCCAATAAATTAAAGTAACATTTTCGAAGGTGAAAAACCTTCTTAACAAATCTGTTGTTTTCGTTTTTTTCCTTCTCCTGCTTTTTTTCTCCTTTCTTCATTACTGGGCGTTTAAAAATTCGTTGGGCGACATTGCCCTGTCATTATACCGTACTTCATCG
Organism: uncultured Pirellulales bacterium; assembly: GCA_964454745.1. Classification (GTDB taxonomy): domain Bacteria; phylum Planctomycetota; class Phycisphaerae; order Sedimentisphaerales; family Anaerohalosphaeraceae; genus CAYVUI01. Next base: position 6,342 of record CAYVUI010000050.1, read on the forward strand.
ATCTGGCCGACAAATCCCCATGCGTTGGAGTTGTTTCGGCCGCCGACCATGAAATTCTTACCAACAAAATCATTATTCCATGCCGCGGGCGCTTCAAACTGGATGTCAACCTCACCGTCAACATACACCGTCAGAATGCCTCCAAGTGCCGCCGAGGGATCCCAGACGACAGCCACATGTTTCATCTCATTGAAGGGCAGGCTGTAGGCCCCGCCGGATTCAAGCACATAGCCTGCTCCATCGGGATATTCCATATAAAACAGCACACGGTTGTACTCAATGTCATACCGAAGGTACCAGCCTTTCCAACTGCTGGCCGTGTCCCGGTTGCCGAAGATAACATTGGTGCTGCCTTCGCCCCCGGTTGGCCGTACATAGGCCTCGCAGGTAAAGGCCGCAAGTTTGGTGAAGGCAAAGGTGTTATCCGCGGCTGCATACGTCAGGGCCGTACTGCCGTCAAAGTTCAGGCTCGATATATTCTGTGCCGAGGTATTCTGACCGGAAAAACCGTCCGTTGCATCCGGATTGGCGATCTGGGCCTTATACGAGGTATTGGGGGTAATAGCTCCCTGTGTCACTGTCATATGATACCCGCCGAGGGCGGCACTGCCATCGGTTTCCAGCTCCCAGTATGCAAGAGTATCCGTTGCCGGGACGATAAGCTGATCTGATGTCGTAAAGCTCCAGACCGGGCCTGTCGTCGTCCCCTGGCTGTTTTTTTCATCGACACGCCAGAAGTATGTCGTATTGGTTTGCAGCGCACCCGGGAAAAAGCTGTTCTCGGCCTGGTTGCCCTGAAAGTCACCCGGGGATGTAGTGCCGAAGTATACATCGTGGGTCTGTGTATTTGCACCGTTTGCCCATTCCAGTACAACATTGGTCGGAACGTCCGTTTGGCCATTGGAGGGATACGGGGACGATGCGGCATCAGGAATCGCAGGGGTACCGCTAAGAAAGTCCTCGGGATCAAGAGCCCTGGGTGTCCACCGCAGTTCATCAATCTGGCCTTCATAACCCCATAGGTCTTCCGCCTGGCGTGCACCGACCATCAAGTTCCAGCCGACGTTATCCTGATCGTCCCAGTAGCTCGGAGCGGTGAATGAGCCCACCTGGCTTCCGTCGACATAGAATCGGATTTCTCCGTTTGATCCGACATCCGGGTCCCAGACCATTGCAATATGTTTCAAAACATTCAGCGGGAGGGTATACGAGTTCGAAAATGTGCTTATGGAGCCGGAGGGATGAACCATGTACAGTGAGAGCCTTTGCCCACTGACATCGTAGCGAAGATACCAGCCGTTCCATTCGGAAACGGTATCCCGTGTTCCAAAGATTACATTGGAATAACTGGTTCCGCCGGTGGGGCGAATATAAGCCTCAGCAGTAAACGGACAGGACCTTCTAAACTGGAAGGGAGAATCCGGCCCGTTCCACTTAAGCAGCGTAAAGTTGTCAAAGCTCAGGCTGGACGTGTTGGCTGCGGATGAATCCGCTCCATTCCAGGGTGTCGTCGTGTCAGGGTTTGTAATTACTGCCGCAACAGACCCTTCCGGTACGACGTGCCCTTCAGCCAGATTTAATGTGTGATTTCCCACGGCGTCGGTACCGTTGGTGTCCAGCTCCCAGTAGGCAAGAGTTTCTTCGTTGGTTGTTGTGAAGCTGTATACAGGGCCTGTATTGGTGCAGGAAAGGCCGATGGCGTCGACACGCCAGAAATATGTCGTATCATAATTGAGCGGCCCGGCGGTATAGAATTTATCCAGGGTCGTTGTGACAAATTCCGGAGAGCCGGGTGTCGCGTTTGCAACACTGTTTTCATCCGTTCCGATATAGATATCGAACTGCGCTGCGTTCGAATCCCATGTCAATTTTGGATTGACCGTAACGTACTTGATTCCGTCAGCGGGTGTCAGGATTTCTGCCGGTTCCGTATAACAGGTCAGCCAGTTGGCCATGAGGGACCAGATATCCTGGATACTGATATAACTGTCGCCGGTGATGTCCGCGGTTGGGCTTGAACTGTTCCAGTCCGCCGCAACAGGGCTGAAATCATCAAAGCTGACATATTCATCACCGCTGAGGTCACATACGTTTTCATCGTAGGTATAGATAAACTTTTGATACAGACACCCGGTTCCGTTGGAACGGGTTACCTGCGGGGTAAGCATGACCTGAATTGTTCCTTTTTTGTACACGATGGTCGGGCGGAAAATCGCCAGCGAACCAACAGTAGACCAGGTTCCTTCCACTTGAGTATCAGACTCGAGGTGTTTCACTTCGATGTTTGTTGTATTGATGGTTGAAGTGTCCATTGTTTTGTCAAAGGAAAGTGCCAGTGACTGCGTCGGGCCGGCAATAATTCCATTGGACGGAGAACTCGCCGCTGCGTATGCAGGTGCCGCGTCTCTAAGCTGCTGCCAGCGGGGTGAATCATACAGCGGCAGGGGGGTTGACTTACCCTTTGAGACCATCAGCACAGCCCAGGGGCCAACCGGTGGGATCGTTACAGTGGTTTCACCCCCGGAATAACTGCCGTTTAGAACGGTTGTCTGTACATAGGCGGTGTAATTGAGATTTTCCCAGACCGTTTGATAAAGCTGGGTATCATAGTTATCCACCGGCTCGAGCAGGGTCAGCCTGAGATTATCCGTGGATTCGCCGAAAAACCTATCATTGCGAAGAGTAATATTAAATCCATTGGGGTTGTCCCATTCGACCAGGTGGATCGCAACCGGGTCGTCATTGGTGCCCGGTTTTGCCCGGATCACAACGGCAATACCGTCATCGACGGCGGTTACCGGCTGATCGGAGGCAGGGGGCGTGCCCCAGGTGTCGCCGTAGGGTCCGGTTTCGGAGATATCCGCCTTGGGGGTTCTGCCCCAGTCCCAGGCCCATTCGTAGTCATCCAGATAGATGGCAATCCCGCGTGCGAACCCGTAGAGGTCTGCATAATTTTCCGGCTTGCCGAAGAAACGCGTGCTTTGCACTTCATCGCCGGCGCCGGGAGGCGCACAGTCAAATCGGTCAAACGGAGCGATGGCATGCATACCCTGGGCATAGCAGGTGGAAATGTGCCGCCGTGTGAGGGCCTGAAACCAGACGATATCCTTGTCTTCCATGGGCTTGCCGGGCGCGGTAATGATCTGTGCCCGGTTCCCGCCAGCATAGGTACGAGCCAGCAGGGATACATTGTGCAGATGCTGAGCGGAAAGATACTTCCAGTCGCATTCGCCCAGGCCATAATCCAGCCTGTAATTCGGGATATTCGCAAAATAGGAATCCGTATAACGGTTGCGGGAGGTATTGTTTCCATGGATGGGGAACTTGGAGATACCGTACTGCTGATTGTAATAAGGATCTGCGTTGGTATGCAGCCAGGTATAAAATTCCGTGGTGGAATCATTGCCGTTTTTGATACCGAGGCAGTATTCGCAGTAACAGTTATCCCCGTCGTTTAGAGTCGGGTCGTCAACCTGAAGGTCCGTAGCGCCCGCGTCGATCACATGCTTGATCTCGCGGAGAAAGATCGCCTTAAAGTCCTCGTTATTGACACAGCCGCGGTTGTTCTCGAAGGCATCCGTCAGGAAAGTGCCGTCTGAATCAAGCAGGCGTCCGATCATTCGCGGGCCCATGGCATATTCATCATCCCCGAGGTTACTGGTCATGGCCGCGGAGACAGAAACCCCCTCGGCCCTGAGCTTCGGAAGGAAAGTATAGATTTGATCATAGCCGCGCAGATAGATCCAGTCCAGGCGGGTGGCATGATACTGCTTCATTATGTCAATTGTGTCAAAAGGAATACTGGTCCCCCAGTAGGTCTCTACTTCGCGGTAACCGACGCCGCGGGGCCAGCGGGAAGAGAAACATACATCCGAGTATTTGGGGGCATAATCCGGACGTTCATAGTCCGATACAGCCATCTCACTGGCGGTTTGTGCAAAGAGTGCGGGAGCGAATAAGATACAGAACAATAATGTCGTTATGATTGTATGGTATTTGGCGGTCATCGTTTCCCTCGAATCCTGTCATCTCTATTTGTGCCGAAAGCCCATCCACGATGAGCGTTATTCCACAGGTAATTGTGAAAAGAGAGCCAGGGCCTGCCGGAATCAACAGGCCCTGAAATCCCTGTAAATTACAATGTTACATTACGGCCACGGATCGGTGCGAACATCAAGCCACCGGTCAGAAAGCCAGTCAAAGTCAAGGTAGTTAATGATGCCGTCACTTCCGGCACGATCATATGGAGAACTGTAACCGGACATGATGACCAGAGAATCCACTTCACCGGCACCGGCCTGTTCAGAGTACAGCGTATGAATCGAAGGACCAATCTGCGTATCTCTTCGGTTCATCGTGAAGCTGCCGGTTGCTGTTGTTCCCGACTCATCCGAAATCGTGTAGGTAACCTCACCGGTTGTCAGAGGTGCATCGTTGGGATCAATTGATACGTCAATCGTCAGCATCGAACTGTCAAAATCGGTAACGCCGTCGCCTTCAACCTTGACATAGGAAGCCGGAGGCCAGCTTGTTCCCGGTGTCCAGTCGCTGACAAATTCTACGTACTGGGTGTTATCCATTTCCTGGCGAACGTTGATGTTCGTTTCCAGGGTACCGTTGGTCGTATCGATATCCCCTTTCACGTAGAGGTTGATACCCGCACGGTCAACAGAACTGGAGTTTGCAGTCGGAGAGGTTGACCGCATAACAGCCGTAACCGTTGTCGTACCGTTGAACAACTGTGCCGGTGTCGTGTCCAGTTCCCAGTCCGGGTTGTTGCCAAGGATGACCATCTTGCCGTTATCCATGATGTACTCAGCCGTTGCGGTATCCCGCAGTACCCAGTTGCCCGTTGAGAGCGGATCAACATCCATGCTCTCATTCCAGCCGAACATATCCACCAGCCAATCGCCGGCGAGGTCCTGGAGTTCATCCGTATCCCACTCTTCTTCCGGCTGAATGACATTGGCGCCGAGCAGGCTGATTTCCTTGATGCCATAGCTGCCGCTTTGAATCTGGAGCTGGCTCCAGACGTATACACCCATACCGCTGACCTTGGTCAGGTCCGGCTGTGCTGCTGCCAGGTTGGGGTCTCTCGGCAGTTGAATCTGATCACCGGATGCAAGGGCATTGAGGACATCTTCTTCACCTTGGTCATACTCATACCAGGTTGTGCTTGCCAGGTTGATAGAACCCTCGAATTCCTGGCCTGAATAGTAGCCGTCCGTATTGCCGGGCGCTTCCTCGGCAGCCGGGCAGAACACATCTGACGCATACCAGTTGCCTACTTCGTCGCGTATCATTGCGCGAAGGACAGTCGCTCTTTTTTCACTTGCAATACCGGGCAGGCCGGAGCCGTTGTCGCCGCCGCCATACCATCCGGTCCAGAAGTCTGTCACTTTGATACTCATCGCTGCACTGGGAACCGTCAGGTCAATGAACGAATCAGGCTGATTGCCGCCGTCGGAGTCAAAGATGGTGTATGCATAAGAACCGTAAGTTGGAGGATCAGTAGTGGATGGGCCGCTGGTATTTTTGAATAGAAGTTCATCCACAGTTCTCGAAACGGCATCGTCGGCGATGTAAGTATTCCTGTCAATTTCCACTCGAAAGGCTCCGGGGATCTCGGAGCAGTATCCGCCCCAGCTCCAACCGGTCGGAGTCGTCGTAAAGCTCGGTGTCTGAACGGCTTCTTCATCGGTTGCGGTATCGACGGGATGATACGAATCAAGGGACTTGTCAAAATTCTGTGTCAGTGCCCCGGGAATTGGAGGGGTTTCACCCAACAGGGAAATTTCTGTTAAACCCAGCCAGCCGCCGGCGTCAGGCTTTGTATTCCAGACATAAATGCCCATGCCGCTTACATAAGTAAAGTCAGGAGCATCGGTTACATTCGGATCGCGTGCGATGGGAATCTCATCATTGCCCTGAAGCAGGTTCAGGTTGTCCGTTTCATTTTGGGGAAGCTTGCGCCACGAAACATCGTTGACAAACAGGGTATATTCCGCGACGGTACCGTCCAGGTCTCCCTCTTCGTAGGTCGAAGGGCAGAAAAGATCGGAAACAAACCAGTCACCATTTGAATCGCGAAGCATTGCGCGAAGAACGGTCGCTCTTTCTTCGTTGCAGGGTTCGGGCAGGCCGGACCCGTTGTCGCCGCCGCCGAACCAGCCGTTCCAAATGTCGCATATTTTCAGATGAATTGCGGCATCCACACCCGTCATGTCCACAAAGGTATCCGGTGCGTTTGTTCCGGTGGATGACAGGATCGTATAGGCGTATGAATCGCTGATGTCACCGCCAGTTGACTTGAAAACCAACTCATCAAAAACTACGCCGCCAACTGAAAATTCATCAATCTCTACACGAAAACTGCCGGGTGAAGCAAAACCGCCCCATGAAAAACCAGTTGGGGTAAGATCAAAATCCTCCTGGGACCTGTTCGGATTGAGCTCCTCATCATTGGCAGTTGCCGCTTCATCAATCCTCATAAAGGGATTGCCGTCCACAGAAAAATTCTGCGTGACGGTCAGGGGATCCGCCGCTGCAATCGAGGCGAAAACCGCAATTAGTATTAACGTCAACACTTTCTTCATGTTACTTGCCCTCCAAAAATAGATCATCCGAAACTCTCCTGATTAATGCCGAATACACCACTGCTGCTTAGATATTATTCGGCGACAATAAAATGTACATTTAACTGATATTATCTAATTTAACGCAAAACACACCTGCAAGTCAAGGGAATATTAAAAAATAGATTTAAATATCGATTTTTTTATTGATTTACTCTCCGCGGGCGGATATATTCGTATGTTGTAGGCAATTTCCATTGACAGGATATGCAGGTATGACGATACGATCAATTGAGCCAAATCGAGTATTAGACGGCACTTACAAGAAGATCACGAAAGATCTGATGACGAATTCGTATCCCCTTGGTACGAAGATTCAGCCGTTGCGCGAACTGGCCAAGCGATATAAAGTCTCCTATCTGACGGTCCAAAAGGCGATCAAAGCGCTCCAGATACAGGGGGTTTTGGAGGCCAAGCCCGGTGACGGGATTTACGTCGTCGGCAGTCCGGATACGGTTTCTGTACAGATCCCCGATTCAATCGAAGAGCATGAATTTGGCAAAAACGGTCATTTAAAGCCAAAAAATGGGAAAAATGGTAAAAATGGTGTCCAGCGGCGTTCGCTATGTGTTGTAATGCCGTACTGGATGTCCGATAAGGGCAGTGCCTGCATCTACAATATCATCAAAGGCATCCTGGCAGCGAGTGATCCCTATCACTGGCCGATTGAATTGATTCACAGTTGTGGAGACGAAACATATAACGACTCCGCACATCCTGATTTTATCGATAAAATCGAGTACCGAGAGGCGGACGGTGTAATCTGGATTCAGCCAATCCTGATGCACAAAATGAACCTGATGCGGCTGGTGGACAAGGGCTACAAGGTTGTGGTTACCGGACGTCCATTTAAGGAGGTTCCCGTAAAGTGCATCCACATGGACTTTACGGATATGGCGGACAAAGTGGCCGGTTATTTTCAGGCCCGGGGCAGCAAAAAGATCGGCATGATTGCCGGGCACATGGAAGGGCAGTTTGAAGACCAGTATTCGGTCCAGATTGTCGAAAAAATTCGGGAAGCCATGGTCCAAAAAGGCCTGCCGGTCTGGGATGACATGATCTGCCAGGCGGGATACCGGCCGATTCATAAAGCGATTATACGCGATTACCTGGATAGAAACCCGGATTTAGACGCAATTATCTGCTTCCATGAGCATATTCTCGAAGAAATAGAAGTTCTGGATAAAGAAGGCTTTTTCAAGCGGAAAACGCCCCTCGTGGATATTTCAGGCATTTTTAACTACACCTGGCACGAGTACAATCAAATCGAGCATGTCAATATCCAGTGGCCGCTTGAGAATATGGGTAAGGCGGTGATTCGCGAATTTGAGAATGAATGGCTGAGCAAATCTTCCACCCAGGAAATTGATCTAAGCGTTAAGCTTATTTAGCAATAAAAAGGGAATTTTATGTCATTTAATCACATTCAAAGAGGTTTAAAGATGAAAAAGAAAGCATTCACACTCATTGAACTGCTTGTCGTAATCTCCATTATCGCACTGCTGATGTCGATCCTGGTGCCGGCGCTTTCCAAGGTCAAGCGAATGGCCAAGATCACGGTGTGCAAGACGAGGCTCAAAAACAGTTTTATTGCAACCATTGCTTACTCCTCAACAAACCGCGAACAACTTCCGATTTCTTTCTGGCAAAGTGATGGGGATCTTGTACGGGATAACGCATGGCGCAGTTACGTAATGAAGGAAGAGAGTTTCTTTTCCAATCGTGATAACCTCACGGATTATGGAACGGAGATTTTCGGTCTTGGAGCCCTGTGGGATGGAGAATATCTTGACGATCCGGAGATTTTTGTCTGTACCTCTACACCGGTAGACAAAAAAGAGCTCCGGATTAAATCCTACCTTGAATTTGACGACTATAAGCGTGTAGATGCCGAGTACAGCTATATGCCCTTAAAACGCTTCCCGGTTCGTAAAAATGGGCGAATTGACTATTGGCCTCACGCAACCAAAGCGGAGCAACTTTCTGCAGATTCTGCCTGCATTATGGATAAAATACGCAGTTGGGATAATTTTGCACATTTCAGTGGATCCAAGACCAGTGGTCATCCCCGTGTAAATGTCTGTTTTGGAGATGGTCACGTCGTCGTTACGGACAACCGTGAGTTCTACACGAAGGAGATGGTAGAGAAGCTCCAGCAGGATAATGGAGGTTATACAATCCTGCGTGAAGATTTGTTTGAATTCCTTGATACGGTTGACCCGTAATCGCGTTGTTTCATTTGTTTGCACAGCTTTTGTGCGAGAATAACCTTTCCGCGGGATTCGTGGTTTTTATCGTGAATCCCGCTTTTTTGTACCTGAAGAAAGATAATCTTTACGATCATTTGCTTTGGGTATATAATCCAGTCAGCAGCCTGTTTGGAGCAGGTGTTTAGAGCTCACAGGAAAATTCATTAAAAAAATCAAGAACGCAAAGGTGCAGGACTCAGTGGAAAACTGGGTGTCGTTAATGAACCTGACTTTCATTTACAAAGGGATTTCATGTTGATCGAAAAAAAGAACCGGCTTTCAACCCCATGGCTTTTCACCCCGATGCTGTTTTTGACTGTTGGGATGGGCTTTGGCGGTATTGTAGGACAGATGTCATCGGTAATGTTCAAGGATTTCGGGTTCTCCAATGCACTGATCGGCGCTGTCGCCCTGCTCTCGCTGCCGAGCGCACTTCGATTTCTCTGGGCACCGTGGATCGATTCGATGGGCAGCAAAAGAAATCTATGTATTGTTTTTTCCGCGATTATCGGTGTTGTCATCATGGCGCTGGCCGGTGTCATTTATACAGGAAATCTTACGCCTATAATCGCGTTTTCGCTTATCCTGGTTTTTTCGGTGTTCTGTTCCTGCTTCGAAGTTGCCTCTGACGGATACTACATTCGAATATTTGATAAGGAAGAGCAGGCTGAATTTGTCGGTATTAAAACTTCCGGAATCCGGGCTGGAATTATCCTTGCCCTGGTTCTTTTTGTCAGGCTTGGCGGACAGCTCCAGGAAGATGGGGCGACCAAAGAAGCGGCATGGGGTAAGGCTGTGGCATTCGCCTCGGTCACTCTGCTTGCCCTGGCGGCTTATTATGTCTTCGGCTTGCCAAAAGCCAAAGATGATTATGCCGTGAAGGGGACCGGATCCTTTCCGCTGTGGACGGTACTGGTTGAATACCTGCAGCAGCGAAGATCCTGGGCCATCATCGCGATGCTGCTTATCTTCCGCTTTGGACAGGGAATGCAGGTCTATATGGTCCCGCCGTTCCTGATGGATGCCGTCGATGCCGGCGGATATGCCATGAATGCAAAGGAGATTGCACTTCTCAAAACCTATGCAGAAGTTCCCTGTATGATCGTCGGCGGAATCCTCGGAGGGTTCATCATCAAATGGCTTGGCCTGCGAAAAACGCTCATTCCCTTTACAATGTTCATGAATGTGCCGAATTTTCTGTACATTTTCCTCTCCGTTGTCCGGCCGCAGGACCAATTTGCAATCGGTAATACATCATTTTTCACATACGTTTTTGCAACCTCTTTCGTGGAAACCCTCGGGTACGGTATCGGTTTCAGCGCGTTTTTCTATTACCTGCATGCCATCGCGGATGGCGAGCATAAAACCTCGATGCTTGCGATTTCCAGCGGTATCATGGGGCTGGGCTTCTTCATCCCGGGCGGCATCAGCGGAGTTCTGCAGGAATGGCTTGGGTACCCGAGCCTGTTTATTATCAGCAGTACCGCGGGGTTGCTGACGCTTGTGATTATCCCGTTTTTGCCGATGGAAAAAATTACACGAGCATAGATGTGAAGACTTTCACTTTTGCGGAGAATGGAAATAAATGGAGCTTGATTTTTTGACATGTCATAAGTCGAAAAGCACCCGCCGGCAGTTTTTGCGTACAGCCGCCGGGATTGCCGCTGCCGCAGGGCTTGGCGGATGCCTTGAAGGCTTTTCAGGTTCCCAGGGCAAACGTCCCAACGTAATCGTAATGATGGCCGATGACCTAAGCGCCATGCAGCTTGGCTGTTACGGCAATACGAACAATGCCACACCCAACCTGGACCGCCTGGCGCGTGAAGGGATAAAATTCGAGACCTGCTGGGCAACCCCGGTATGCTCTCCCTCTCGCGGCATCATTTATACCGGCCGATACGCTTACCAGACCGGCTGGTACCACAATGATCTAAAGCCTTCCGAGCCGCTGTACGAGAACAATATTACACTCCCCCAGCCGCTGCAAAAAGCGGGCTACCGAACGGCGTTTTGCGGCAAGTGGCAAATGCCGGGAGATCCGTATGCTTTCGGCTTTGATACGTACCTCAAAAACATCTTTTTCCCCTCTCACCAGGAAATGCCGGTCCCCCTCCAGGAAGACGGGCGCTATTCGTATTACTGGCATCCGGCACTGGTCCGGGACGACGAAGTTATACAAACCGGTCCGGAGGATTATGCACCGGACATCGCAACGGATTTCGTGATCGACTTTGCGACCCAAGGGGGGCAAAAGCCGTTTTTCGCCTTTTATTCCATGTGGCTGCCGCATGTTTCATGGGATCCGGAGCTTGGACGCTGGGGGTACCCCTCACCGCCGATGACCGATTCGCAGGACAACCGAATCGAAGGCAAAAACCGCAAGGGCAATGCTGAGAGAACGCTAGAAGGTCAGGGGACGCTCGTCGAATATGTAGATATACTGGTGGGGCGAATCGTAAAAGCACTCGACCAGGCCGGGCTGCGTGAAGATACGATCATAATGTTCACAGGCGACAACGGGGCGCCGCAATACGGCAAGAACCGCGTGGACAGGGAAAAAGGCCCGAGGGTACCACTGATCGTGAACTGCCCCGGACGGATTCCCGCTGTCGGGGATACAAAGGCGATGGTGTCATTCGCTGATTTTCTGCCGACGATCCTCGACTTTGTGAATGCAAAAGGAAAGCTTCCCAGCGGGTACTCAATCGATGGGATCAGTTTTGCCCCGGTTCTCCGCGGCGAGAAAGAAAAGACCAGGGACTATGTATACAGCAATTTCGGCCCCTGGCAAATGCTGCGGGATGAACGATGGCTTCTTGATGCCGCGGGCACTTTCTGGGATACAAAGGGCCGCCGGGATGAGGTTGGATACGTGGATGTGACATTAAGTGAGGACCCGGAAGCAATCGCCGCTCGGCAGCGTTTTGCCGAGTATTTACAGCGTTACCCGGTACCGGACGAGAGTAATCCCAACTGGGACAAATGGCAAAAAAGTGTATTTCGCCCCAATATCGAAAAACGAATTGGTCAAATCCAAAACGCAAGGCAACAATAGCCCTTCAAAAAAGTTTCATCCAATCAGGAAGGTTGAAATTATGAATTATTTTAAAAAGGGAAATCAGCTAATCGCAGTCGTTTTCTGCCTCTTTTCTGTTGCCGGTTTTTGTGATTGGCCCAACCCCGTGGCCAATGATGTCATGCCTTATCCGGCGATGAATATCTCCCACGGACCGGTGCTGGGGGCCGTCGGCAGTGATTATGTCCGCGTCTGGATTCGCACGAAAGAGCCCACGAAATTTGCGGTTGTTTACAGCACCCAGGTTCCACTGACCCGTGAAAGCGAAAAGGTATGGGGCGAAACGCTGCAAGAGAATGACAATACCGGCCATGTTGTTATTCACGGCCTCAAGGCAAACACCAAGTATTATTACGGCATCCTGATCGATAACGACCTCGTGGATATCCGCATGGACTATGAAGATCCGTGGCCGTTTTTCAAGACGCTGCCGGATACAATGAGCTACCCGGACAGCAAAAACAATCCTGCGGGGATGTACAATGTCTGCTTCTCGATTGGTCACTGCGCATGCCAGGGATCGAGTCCGTTTCCGCATATGGAATATGACGACCACCACTGTTTTACAACACTGCTCAAGCAGTATGGTGACGAGATCATGTTTCACATTATGAACGGGGATACCATCTACGAGGAGCAGCGGGACGGCACCATCGAAGGGATTCGCAAAAATTACCAGGCCTACTGGCAGCGGGGCCGGGGCTTCTCACGACTCCGCCGGTACATCCCGATGGTCTACACTTACGACGACCACGAAATCGGCGATAACATGTTCGGTGCCGGTTATGTGCATTATAAATCGACTACAGGGCGGCCGCTGATGCGGGATTTAGGCCTCAAGGCCTGGGAGGAATACTGCGCCTGGGCGAATTACCCCAGCAAGGCACGCGGCGAGCTCCATTTTGGATACGCCCATGTGGAAAAGGGAAGCGATATCCTCTACGATCCTCAGGCGGATTTTACAAAGGTTACCCCTGAGACGGTCAGTACGGTCCATGTGGGTATTCACACCAAGGGTGGTGAAAAAGGTAAACGGCCTGCAACTGCGGGTGTGTACGGCCTGGCTGAGGTAATCGACAAGCACCGGCTGCGGGTCAAACCGGCGTTTATCGCCAGCGAAAAGATCCGCTACAGCGTGGGCACGCATTTTTACTATGACTGGAAGGTCGGTAACTGCCACTTTTTTGCCCTCGATATGCGCGGCGAGCGTGGGCCGTTTGACAAGGACAACCCGGAAGATCCGGATACGTTTATCCTCGGCGAAACCCAGCGGAAATGGCTGCTCGAAGGTGTTGCGAAAAGCGATGCGGATTTCATTTTCCTGGTTGCCCCCGACCCGTGGGTAATTCATCACAACGCGGCGCACATGGTCATCTTTAAGGATCCTTCCCGTGTGGATAATCCGCCGCCGGCCTATATGGTCCCCAAAGGCGATGGTTATGCTTCTTACACCGCGGAACGGGATATCCTTGTAGAGGCACTTGATAAGATCGATAAGCCGATCGTCGTGATTACAGGCGATGTGCACAACGCGATGTCGATTCGGATTACGGATAACATCTGGGAAGTCATGGCCGGGCCGATGGGTTCCAACCGACACCCGATCCAGACTTGCGGCGGTATGCCCCTTGGCGGGCTCTGGGAGAGCAAAGGCATGAAAGTGCAGGTTAATTGGGCCGCGGCTTCCCCGAACAATATCCCGTACACACACAACCGTAATACGTATTACGTGGTTGTACAGGTCAACAACATCATGGAGACCGGCTCACCCCTGGTGCCCGGCAGCCAGTGGTTCGCATTCGATAAGCCCCAGGCCCTGATCCGTTTTCATGACGGTTATACAGGCAAATTGGTGTATGTCGAGACGATCCCGCTGGCGGAGTTCGAGAAATAGAATCGTAACAGAAGTAAACCCTGGAGTTTTCAATGACAAGTAAGGAAAAAGTAACGGCTGCACTGGATCGCAATAATCGCGGTGTCATCCCGGTTTCACTGACGCCGTGGGAATCTTTGCTGGTAAAGCTGCTCGACGAGGGTAAGCTGCCGGACCGGGATTTCTGGGAGCATTTTAACCTCGATATGCGCCGCGGCGGGGCGTGTGTGGACAGCATTGCCAACCTCGATTTCGAGCCGCAGGTACTGGAAGAAACCGAGGAAACCAAGCTGGTCCTCGACGGCAACGGCGCGAAACTTCGCCTGCACAAGGCCCATGAGAGTACGCCCGAGCACGTGGACTTTACCGTTCGGGACCGCCAGAGCTGGCAGGAACATGCCCGGTCTTTTCTGCTCGAGGTGGATGAGCGCAGGATTAACGTTGACGATTACATCGCCGGCCGCAAGATTGCCGAGACAAATGACCGCTTTTTCTATCACGCGACGATGGCTCCTTTTGAGCAGATGCATCGCCTGTGCGGGCATGAGTATTTGCTGATGGGCATGGCGCTGGACCCTGAGTGGGTGCAGGATATGGTAATGACCTACGCAAAGTTTACGGTCAAGCACCTTGAGGTTCTCTTTGAAAAGGGCGGCAAACCGGACGGAATGTTCTACTTCGAGGACATGGGCTTTAAGCAAAAGCCGTTTATGTCGCCTGCGATGTATGATGATATCATGCTGCCCGGCCATAAGCTGCTGTTTGATTTTGCCCACAGCATCGGCTGCAAGGTGATGGTGCATTCATGCGGGTATGTTGAACCGTTGGTGCCGGGCCTGATCGAGGCGGGTATGGACTGCCTCCAGGCGATGGAAGTCAAAGCGGGGATGGACCTGCCGACGCTGTTCGATAAATTCGGCGACAAGATCGCGTTTTTCGGTGGGTTTGATGTTCGTACCCTGATCGAAAATGACCGGGATCAGATCGACAGGGAATTTGAAAAGGTGGATTACGTTCTGAAAAACGGCGGCGGGTATATTCTGCATACCGATCATTCCGAACCGCCGGAGATTGAGTATGAAACGCTTGAGTATTTCCTCTCAAAGGGCCGGAATTATTTAGCTTCATAAAAAGTTAAATATTTTAGACGAAAATCAGGGTTTTTGTGTCTGAATAAATGAGATGTTTTTTCTGCATAATTTTCACTTAGAAAGGATAAATGTATGAATTCTGCTCTTTTAAAGAAAAGTTGTTTGCTCGTATTGCTGGTTGCAATGACCTGTTCGGTGTGGGCTCAGAGCAAGCCGATCTCTGTATTCGAAGATATGGCTGTAGACCGCGAGATGAAACCGTTCTTTCCTAAATACAGCGATGTTTCCATGCGGACATTGACGATCCGCGATGTTCCTTATGAAGACGAAAAGAATATCTTCCGGGTGGCCCCGCTGTTCCACCTTACCCGGATTGACTGGTCGTACATCTGGTTCACTCAGCGAGAACTTGAGGCGGTCAAAAAACTCCAGGCAATGGGATATACGTATTGCGGTTCCGCCGCTCAGCATGTTCCCTGCTGGCTTGGTGACCGGGCTCCGGTAGACTGGATGGAGAGTATTGTTATGACAGATATCGACGGAAATCCGTCTATTATGCCGTTTATTCGGCCGTGGGTGAATCCCCAATTGATTGGGGACATTTCCAACCCGGTATATTATGAGGGACACCTCGAGTTTTATAAAAAGCTTGTCGATGCCGGCTGTGATATGCTCCAGCGGGATGCCGCGGACCATCATCGCCTGGCGGTGACCATTTGCGGAGGCGGTTTTACGCCCACGGGTATCGCCGGCTTCAGTAAATGGCTTGGAGAAAATGTCAACAAAGATAAGCTTGCAAAACTGGGGATTCGCGATGTGAAGAGTTTCAATTATGCCGATTACCTGCGTGAAAAAGGAGCCCCCAAGGGTGATGATTTTTCGCGGAAGTACAATGGGCCGATCAAGGAGTACTGGTACCGGTACTGGGAAGATGTTTCGATTGAGTTTTTCACAAGGCTGGTAAAGGATATAAAGGCGTACGCCGGCTGGAACATCCCGATTTCATGCAATAACGGTTCGTTCCAGAAGTGGGATCCGCTCGAGCAGATCTTCGATATGGGCATGTCCGAGTTGATGATGGTCTCGGCAAATCCGGATCATATTCATGAGCGATTGCTCGTAACCGAACAGATGGGTAAATTCCAGTTTGTAGGCAGTGCAAAGCTGCTCGGACTGGAGGTGCACGCCCAGGAAAAGACCGCACTCGATACCAAGGTGATTGCTACGCTCTATGCCAACGGGGCGATTGGAAAGGTGCCGTGGGATACTTTTGAACAGACACCGGACGGCGGCGGACGTTTCTTTGGCAAGCCCGAAATATATGCGCCCACGTTTGGTTTCATTCGAGGGATTGCAAAATATCTCGACGGCTACAACCGGGCGTATGATTACACGACTAAGGGAATTTTGACCGAGGGAATCGATCCCGCTGACAAGCCGCTTTGGGTTGAAGGGACCGACAACGAGGTCTGTGCATTTGTGCGTGCGAAAAAAGATGGCGGGCCGGTCGTAGTGCACCTGGTGGACTGGGGCAAATCCCAGCTTATTTCTACTCGCAAGGGTGCCAATGACGTATGGGAGCTTGCCAGCGGTGAAAAAATCTATGAATATGTCAGGGGCATGGAAAACCTTAAACGCGGCCCGGGCGTGGCTTTTGAGCTGGTGATCCGCGAGGATGCTCTCAAAGTGCCCGCGGACAAGTTGACCTTTACCCTGCTGACCCCGGTTGCGTACGACAAACAGCAGCACGCGATCGCAGAGAAAACCAAAGATTATTCCAAACTGGTCGGCCGGCAGAAATTATCGTCCCGTGTTGTAAACGGGCAGGTGCGTATTGAGGTTCCGACGCTTTCACCCTGGGGCGTACTGGTTGTCAAGTAAGATGCTCTATGGAGACGGCATGAGGGTCTGTCGCATTGCGGTATTGTTGTTTTGCCTGCTGGCAGTTTGCTGCCACGGCGATGCTGCCCTGTTTCAAGATGGGGACAGGGTCTGTTTTGTCGGCGACAGCATCACCCATTCCGGAGCCTGGCATACGTATATCTACACTTATTATGCCACACGTTTTCCGGACCGGGAGATCCGGGTATACAATTGCGGAATTGGCGGACACACCGCGGAAAAGACGCTAATCAATTTTTCCTGGGATGTGCCGCGTAGAAAGCCTACGATTGTGCCGATCATGCTGGGCATGAATGACCTGCGAAAGGGTAGCTTTACCAAATCGGTTTTCGAGGATTATGCCCGCAATCTGGATCAATTGGTTGACCGGATTGAGGCCGAAACCCATGCGAAGATCGTTTACATTACGCCAACCCCTTACGATGAGTATGTAGAGGTTAAAGCCGCGAATCTTCCTGGATTTAATGCTTTCCTGGGTCAGACGGTTGAATACCTGAGAAAAAGGGCACAAAAAGACGAGGCGGGATATATAGATTTTTACACACCCATGACCCGGCGTTCCATCGACGGCAAGAAAGTAGATCCAGAATTTACGATCATTGGCTCGGATCGTATCCATCCCGGCCGGGCGGGCAACCTGCTGATGGCATACTTGTTCCTAAAGGCTCAATCGGCCCCAGCCGTAATATCTGAAGTGAACGTAGACCTTAGATCCGGGGTAATAACCGGGAATAACTGCCGGGCGGGTGAATTGAGCAAAAAGGAGGGGGATGTCTCCTTTTCGGTTCTTGCCAATGCTCTGCCCTGGCCGATCCCCAAAGAGGCAAAAAAAGCACTGCAATGGGGCCCAATCGAGCGGGAACTAAACCGCGAGACGGTGAAGGTCTCTGGATTACAAAAGGGGATTTATACGCTTTTGATGGATGATGTCGAAGTGGGGCGGTATACTGCTGCGGAATTTGCAGGCGGAATCTCCCTTGGCATGAATGAAAAAACGCCCCAGTACCAGCAGGCACTGAAGGTGGTGGAATTAACCGAAAAAAAGCGGCAGCTCGAATACATGCTCGGTACTGAGGCGATGCTCAAAGTTGCCCTGAAAAAGCAGGGCGTGCAATTTGACGGCTCCGACCGCAATGCGGTATACAAAATGTTCGAGCGGGATGAGGTAAAGGCGATGTTTACCCCCTCCGGCCCTCTTGGAAAAGGCGGCACCCTTCGCTACTGGAAACGCTACCAGCAGGAAAAACACCTCCTCGGCGATATTGATCGCCAGGCGGAAGAGATCACCCGGCAAATCTATCAGATCAATCAACCGGAAAAGCGGATTTACAGGGTCATCGGGACGCAGGTTGAGTAAAGCCGGATCTTTTTCTCTGGACATCCTGGATTGGGAGTTTATACTTAACATTTGGGTATTTTATACCAATGCGCTCGTAGCTCAGCAGGATAGAGCATCGGTTTCCTAAACCGAAGGTCCCGTGTTCGAATCACGGCGGGCGTACTGCTTTTGCGCAGGTAAGATCAGATAAGCGTTCGCATGTGCTGGTTCGCTTGCTCATGAAAAGAATGCTGCCGCGGTTTTATCATTGTCCAGCCGTAATTCATAGTACCAAAAGCCCCCGCAAGTCAAACGCTTAGACAGGGGCTTGGCTCGCATTATTCCCTAATCCCCAACTTTTGCGACATAAATACCCTCAGCATTGATCACCAGCGTCTTTTGATCCCGGCGAGGCCCAACCGTTCCGCGAATCACCAATTTCGTGAGAGGCTTTAGGTTTTCGACCCCCGTCAAATCCACAGCAAGCGGGCGGTCATCGGCCCCAACAATCTGTACGGAAGCTATATCTATGATCAATTTTTCAGGAGGTGTGCAGCAGTAATCCCAAGGTGTGGGACAGTGGTGGCCTTCTGCGGTACAGGGATTTTTTACCCCAGCGTCTATTACCGTCATCACCGCACGATTGCCGACAAAGGGATTTTTACGTCCACCAACGACCGCATTAATTACCACTATATCGCCTTCCTGAGCATTTTCCTTTAAAGACGAAATCGGCTCAATCCCCATGGGCGCAGCGGTCAGAAAAAGTGAATCCGGCAGAGCATTCGCTGCGGCGGTTTCCGTCTGCGGATCATTTGAACGGCTGCAGCTTAGAGACAATAAACCAAGCAGGCATACAAGGACGGTGGTCACGACTTGAAAACATTTTGTTCGTTTCATAAAAATTCTCCTTTACTAAAATTATACTTTTTTTCACTATACTGCCTTTAACGCCTCTGGAATTGGCAGTCGTAAACAATTCATCATCGGAGGCAAAGCACCTATGATGCCCAGCAGCAATCCTGCGGTCAGGCCGGTGCCGAGAGTCGCTGCGTCGAGGGCAAGGTTAAAGGCCCCCATGGAGATCCGAACGGCACTGCCGTCGAGAATTACCAGCGAGAGCAGGGAAGCCGCCATCGCCCCGGTTAAGGCGATCAGTACGGATTCCTGAATCAGGCTGATCGCAATGGCCAGACGTGAGTACCCAAGAGACTGGAGCATGCCGATCTCACGAAAACGGGCAGCGAAGGCGGCATACAGGATGTTTAAGCCGCCAAACAGACCTCCCATGCCGATCAGGGCCGCTGTAATCCAGACCATCACACGAACCGGCCTGTAAAACGATACCAGTTTCTGGTAGTACTGCGTCTCGGGTATCGCGATAATCTCCAGGTCCAGCCGCGTGGAAGCAAAAATGTCCACATCGGCAAATTCGGCAGTATCGAGGGTCAAAACCACGCATGAGAGGCTGTCGCGTTTGGCCGCGATTTGAAGGTCGGATAACGGACACCATATTTCCGCATCCATGACCGTATTCGGGGCGGCAAAATGCCCCACGATTGTCCAGGGGCGGTTGTCAAACCAGATCGTGTTATTGAGTTCCAGCTTCTCTTTGTTCCACCCCATACGCCGAGCGGTCAGTTGACCAACCATAATTTCATCCTGCCCCGCCTGTGGTGCGCGGCCGGCGACAATCTGCACCTGCTTATGGACAAGATAGGCTGCGGGGGTAATGCCGCGAATCACGGCGGTGCTCGTGGTATCCTGGCCCGGCTCAGTGCCCAGCACCAGGCTCATATGCACCTCGGGGGATACATAAGCAAGTCCAAGTCGGGACTTTATCCCCGGTACACCAGCCATGACCAGGCTTGCCACAGCGGGAGAAATTTCGCTGCGTTCAATGCTCTCCTCGCTGCCGGCCCCGAGAACAATCACGTTTTTTTCGGCGCCGCTGCTAATCAGGCTCTTTTCCATGCCCCGGACAAAGGCCATCGCGGTAATAACCAGTGTGACAACCAGAAAGCTGCCCGATATACTCAAAATCAGGCGCAATCGAGACCTGCCCAGATTCCGTACGGCATACTCAAAAGGTAAACATTTCATTTTTATACCACTTTACAAATTGTTTTCATTTTCTGGATTCTCATTTATACCGCCCTAAAGCACTGCGCGATTTCATGTCGGGTAGCCTGCCACGCGGGTACCAGGCCGGCCAAAACACCCAGGACCAGTGAGATACCCATCCCCGTCAGCAGCAGCATAGATCCCGCGTGAATCGGGATGCTCAAACCGTCAACGGAAAGGCTGTATTGTCCCCATTCAATGATCCCGACTGCTGCCAGTGTCCCGATACCTCCGCCGATCAGGCCGATAAAGAGCCCCTCGATAACGATAAACCTGCCGATCATCAAAGGGGTATATCCAAGCGTCTGAAAGATGGCATGTTCCTTAACCCGATCCTGGACACTGAGTACAATGGCATTGCCCACCAGAAACAGCACCGCGAGAATACAGCCCCAGCCGAGGTAACGCGTAAAGTTCACCAGCTCGACCATATCGGAGGCGGCATAGGCGACAAAGGCCTTTTCTGAACGGGTCGTAGTGGGGTGTTCAGCAATCGAAAACTCCCGGTCAATTTCCTGGGCTACCTGGTCCAGTAGAGATGAATCTTTCACGAGAATGTTAAATTGTGTGACAATTCCCAGTTTCTTATCCGCATTTTGCTGAAGGAAGTCCAGGTGTACATAGGCTACGTTTTGATCCTGCACTTGCTCGGAGCGTATAATCCCGGCAACATAGGCAGTGATCCCTGCCGCATCAAAACGGTCACCCACCTTGAGGCCGCGCCGCCGTGCAAGTGTCTCGCCAAGCAGGGCGGCATCCGAACGGTGCTGCCACTGCTCGATTGAACCCTCGATGACATCCAGTTCGCCGCGTTTGACATCCAAAAACGTCTCCAACGGCACCCCGCGAAATGTCACGACATCCAGGCTTGCCCGGCAATTGTTGACTACGATTTTCATAGGAATCACCGCGCGAACGCCTTCAATCTGATGAATTTTTGGCTCATAATACTGCGGCAGTTGGCTGGTGAACGGACAGAAGCGGTCTTTGCGATATACCACCAGAACGGTATCATCTGCATTCTCTTCAGTCGCTTGCGCTACACCGGACTGCATAGCCTGAATTGTAATAAACATAAACATCGCCGTCATGACACCGCCCAGGGTCAGCAGGCTGCGGACACGATGCCGAAGCAATTGACGGCAAATTAAAGGTATAAATTTTGGAGCAATCATTTTAATACCCTATCCATTGGTATTCCTTATACATTTGGATCCGTTTCGTACTGATTCTCAGAAAGACGGGCTTGCTCATTGCCCATATTCCAGGACTGAAGCTGCTGGCCGCTTTCCTGAAACTCCACCAGCTTGCCTTTATCCAGGAACAGAACCTGGTCGGCATACTTTGCCGTCCGCGGATCGTGGGTCACCATTATTAGCGTCTTGCCGAGCTGCTGGTTAAGCTGCTGTAAGAGTTCCATAATGGCCTGCGCGGACAGGCGGTCCAGGTCTCCGGTCGGCTCATCGGCAACAATGATCCCTGGATCGGTAACAATGGCCCGTGCAATGGCCACACGCTGTTCTTGTCCGCCGCTGAGTTGACGGGGATAATGTTTGTATCGATTCTCCAGGCCGACAAGGCTCAGGGCTTGCGAGACACGGTCATGACGCTGCTTGCGTGACATATCGTGCAAAAGCAGCGGAAGTTCCACGTTTTCATAGGCAGTCAGCACCGGCACGAGGTTATAAAGCTGGAAAATATACCCCATATTCTTTGAACGCCAACCGGCCAGTTTGCCGGAAGAAAGACCGGAAATATCCATGTTGTCAATAAGCAGTGAGCCGGAGGTGGGCTTGTCAATCCCGGCAATCAGATTCAGCAATGTGGTTTTGCCGCTGCCGGACGGCCCCATCAGGGCCAAAAAACGACCCGTTTGGATCTCCAGGTCCAAATCGTGCAGGGGGCGGATTCGATTCTCGCCCCGACGGTATTCTTTGGTTATTTTTTTACAGATAATCATGGCTCTATTTCTCCAGTGATTTTGATGCGTTGACCTTCTTTGAGTGTTTTCTCGGATTCAGCGATCAGGGTATCTCCCGGCTGAAGGCCGGATATCGTTTCGACCCAGCCGGCTTCTTCGTGACGCCCGAGCGTAATCTCCCGTTTCGCCGCGCGTCGATCCACTGCGGCGACCCACACGGCGGCAGTGTTACCCGATCGCTGCTCGAGAATTCTTTTCGGCACCAGAACCCTGCTCGCCGTTTGGCCGGTATCTGACTGCGAGCGACCGAGAAATTTGACCCGTGCGAGCATTTCGGGCTTGAGTTCTTCGGTAGGGTTATCAATCGCGACCTTGACTTCAAGTGTGTTCTTCTGGATATCGGCCTCATGGACAATCCGCGTGACCTTGCCGGCGTATCGCCTGTCGGGCAGGACATCCACTACGATTTCCGCCTCCTGCTCGAGCCCCACTTTTGCTGCGTCAGCGAGGGGGACATCGACGCGAACCTGCAGTTTTGCCGGATCATACAGATGAATCGCATTGGCGGATAATTTGTTGTCCATATTCAGCATCAGTTTACTGCCCGGAACCACCAAACGCTTCATCACAATTCCGGATGCCGGGGTTCGCACATCCATGCGTTCGAGGCGTAATTCGGCCTGGGCAACCGCCGCCTGCATCTCATGCAGTTGGGCCTTTGTCAGATCGAGGGCCTTTTGTTCGGGGATTCTAAGCCGCCGGTGTTCCCTGGCCGCGTGGAGATCAGCTTGTGTGCCTGCGTACCGGGCCCCGAGCACATCGAGTTTTTTCTCTGCGGCCTCAACGACGGCCTGCTGGGCGTTGAACTGGAGCTTTGCCTCAACGACTTGCTGTTCGGAAACGGCATTATCCGTTACCGCTTCAAGGCGTTGGTACCTGTCTTTCAGTTCGGCCAGCTTTGCCTCCTGCATGGCAATCTCAGCCGTCAATTGCGTGCGTTCGGCATCGATCTGCTTTACCTGGGCCTCATAAACATTAATCGTGCGATCCAGTTCTATTGGGTAGTCCCAGTCCGACTGAGCCGCTTTTAGCTGGGCCTGGGTGTTTTCCAGTTTGGCACGGGCTAAATCCAGGGCCAGTTGGGCGTCATCCTTAATCATTCGAACCACGACTTGTCCGGCGGTTACGGATTGGCCTTCTAAGACTAAAACCTCCTCTACGACACCTGCGGCCAGTGCGGGTACATAAATAGCAAAGGGATCGGGCTCTACCCATCCCGGCGCCTGTACCGTCACCGTACCCGGGCTATGAGCCAGCGATTTGCTGACGACACGTACTGTGCGTACGTTTACAGCCGGGCTGAGGCTGTCACGGGCGGCATAGCCCAACAGCACAAGTGTAGCGATTAATATTCCAATGGGCAAAGCCAGGCGAGTAAACCACTTGCGTTTTTGCATCGGAATCGCCGTCTGTTCCGGTCCGGTTGACCGGTCAATGCGAAGCCCTGATAGATCGGATTTGTGATTCATTTTTATTTTCCCTCAATCACGTCCAGAAACAATTGCATTAAGTTCTGTCCCGGAAAATGCGCAAAACAATAGTATAGAAAGACGCTGGAAATCGCAGTGCGCGCAGAAAGAGGGCAATCAGATCAAAAGAATGGTCGTATCAATGCTGTTGAGGATATTTGGAGAGTGTGAATGTGTTTTATACGGAATTTTATCATTCTCAGTCAAGGCGGCAATAGCGATAGGTTGTGCCTGGGTTTTCAATAGAGAAGTGGCTGGATTGCTGTTTCCCGGCGTAGAATGAGGCTCGTAAAAGTCGAAAGGAAAATCTATGCATATACAATCACTGTTTTTACACCCGCTGGTTTCAGTAGTTGAATGCTCAGATGAACATGATTCATCTAAACAACAGGTATCGGACAGAAGTTCTGGATTGGTATGACAGGTGCAACACGATCCAAGCCCTGTCCCACAGCAATTAATGAATATCGAATCGCCTGTGATATATGG
>CAYVUI010000051.1:0-30327 GCA_964454745.1 uncultured Pirellulales bacterium
TCTCCAAACCTCCGGACTTCTTGGTCCGGTATGGATTAAAACAAGAAAATAATGGTGACTCGTTCAATAATAACTAAACCGATTGAAGATAATTCATTGCCAATTTACCATAATATACCTGTCAGCAATATGGCTATAGATTGGGGTGTTTTGTGGACATATTACGCACGATGCAACATTAGCATAGAATTCTGGATGTATGAACTTCAGTCAGATTCGTATATCGGCCTGGAGATACCTGAAAAGAAGCTTTCAGGTGAAAGAGTCGCTGGATGTAGCTTGAAAGTAAAAGTTAAAGAATTGTCAAATGCTTAGAAAACATATACTTAATCCTCGAATAAATCATTTTTTAAGAAAATTTTTGTCATTACACAAATTTTCAACTCAGGTTAAGATTAATTTCTTTGTTTACTGTATTCTGCTAAGTATTTTATTTGTGACACTTGTCTCAGCAGATGTCAGGTTACCGTCGGTCATAAGCAGCGGCATGGTTCTGCAGCAGAACGATTCTGTGGCTATTTGGGGCTGGGCTGAAAATAATCAAAAAATTGAAGTGACACCGGGTTGGAGCAGAGATAAATATACCGTAATCAGTGGTACTGACGGAAAATGGATGATGGAAATAAAGACACCTTCGGCCGGTGGACCATATACGATTACTGTAAATGGCGGAAACGAAGTCATTTTGAGAGATATATTAATCGGGGAAGTGTGGCTTTGTTCAGGTCAGTCAAATATGGAAATGTCATTAGGTCCTGTAAATCAATGGCAGCCGGGGGTAATGAATTATGAGAAAGAACTTGCAGACTCAAATTACCCGCAAATTCGATTTTTTACGGTTCCCAGAAAATCCAGCGCGGAAATGCAGCAGGACTGCCAGGCACAGTGGGCTAAATGCAACCGGGAAACAGTAGCCCCTTTTTCTGCGGTAGCTTATTTTTTTGGCAAGAGACTTCATAAAAATTTAAATATTCCCATAGGGCTTATCATGTCAGCCCACGGCGGCACTCCCTGCCAAAGCTGGACTGAAATGAAATTTATGAGGTCTCACGAGGCTTTTGGCTCACTGCTTGAAGAATACGACAATGCTTGTGAGCGGTACCCCGAGGCACTAAAAGAGTGGGAAATAAAAGTTAAACAATGGGAAATAAGTGCTAAAGAAATGCGGGCAAGAGGCGATATCCCCCCTCAGAAACCGTGGCAACCTATGGGACCTGGCAATCAACACGCACCTGCATCACTTTTTAATGGCATGATATCGCCAATATTACCTTATTCTATCCGAGGTGTTATCTGGTACCAGGGTGAAGCGAATGCACGAAGAGCTTTTGAGTACCGTTTTATATTTCCTGCTATGATCCAGAACTGGCGTGAAGAATGGAATGATCCTGATATGCCTTTTTTTTATGTCCAGATCGCTCCCTGGCAATATTCGGAGCCTGATATTGCCGCTGAATTGCGGGAGGCGCAGCTTATTACAATGAACATCATGCCATACACGGGAATGGTTGTTACCACCGATCTCGTTGATAATGTCGATGATATCCATCCGGAAAACAAGAGGCCCGTCGGTGAAAGACTCGCTTTATGGGCTTTGGCCAATGTATATAATCAAGGTGATATTATTTTTTCAGGGCCAGTTTACAAATCAATGAATATTGAAGGTGAAAAAATAAGAATATTTTTTGACTATGTTGACGGCGGACTAGTTGCCAAAAACGGAGAATTGACTCATTTTGAATTAGCTGGTGACAATGAAATATTTTTTCCTGCTGACGCAACTGTTGATGGCAAGACAGTATTGATTTATAGCGATCTTGTCAAAAATCCTAAAAATGTGCGTTTTGGGTGGTCAAATACCGCTCAACCGAATTTATTTAATAACGCAGGTTTGCCTGCAAGTCCATTCCGGACTGATAATTTCCCCCTTGCGACAGAAAAATAAACAGGAATTTTTGTAATATATAAAGAGATATTCTTATGGACTCTATCATTGATCAAAGAAATTCCAATCAACCAAATGGTTCTTATCCACCTTTTAATTATGTCCTTGGCACTCAAACATTTTTACCTAAATATCAGTTTACCGAGGATACCCGTTTGGTCGAAACTGCCAAAAAGATCCAAGCTATGGGATCCAATACAATAAAACTTCTTTTAGGCGTAGGTGCAATAAATGATTATAAATTGCCACCAAATCAACAAGTCAATTCATATACAACATTGCTCGATAAAGAGCCGTCTTTTCGGCAGGTGCTACGAATGCCTTTTAATTATTATCTTTTCTGGGTTCAACCTTCACCAATTAAGGAGGGTAAATGGCAAGATTACTATGATTGGTCACAGGGATACAGCGAAACGGAACGCTTTGATGAATACCAGCAAATGTATGATTTGACATGCTATTTGCTGACAACTTTTAATAATAGTGGTAAAACCTTTCTTTTGGGTAACTGGGAAGGTGATTGGGCAGTAATGGGAGCGCCTTATGATAGAAACAAGGAGATTCCTCAAAAGGCTTTTGATGGTATGATTCAGCGAATGAATAATCGTCAGCTTGCGGTTGATAATGCCAAGATGGATACTTCTCACAAAAATGTTCATGTATATCACTATATGGAAGTTGTACTCGTAGAAGATACGATCCAAAGAGGTAAAAATACACTAACAAATTGTGTGCTTCCGTACGTTAATGTTGATTATGTTTCGTTCTCATGTTATAGCTCGTTAGGTGATTATTGGGATGATTCTATACCCTTTGATGTAAGGAAGCAACACTTAAAGGCAAAGCTAAAGATGGCACTTGATTTTATAGATGGACATATACCCGAGACTAACAAAAGTCTCCCCTGGGAAAAACGGGTTTTTATAGGCGAGTATGGTTTTAGACGTTTTCATAGAGGGACACAAAAAATCCTACTTTCAGCAGAAGAACAAGCAGGACTTATGCAAACAGCTGCTGCAACTGCGTTATCATGGGGTTGCCCATTTGTTTTATACTGGCAAATGTATGATAACGAGTGTGAAGAAGGAGGCGCTGATCCAAGCGGATTTGCTATGATAGACAGCAATGGCAGAAAACAGCCTTTATATTATGTTCATAAAAAGTATTATGAGCATGCTTATAAATATGTCAGCAGTTATCGACGGACTATGCATAGAAACCCTACTCATATTGAATTCAGAAAAGAAGCGGTCAAATGGTTTAATCAGGATTAACAATGAATAACATAAACTATATAAATATATGCCTAAAGTCTTTAATAGTATTATCGATCTGTGTAAATACTACATTGGCAGGTAAGGGGCCGCATGTTATACTCTTAAATCCCAATCAGGAAGATCGACTGTCTCAGTCAGATGACATAAACGGAGTAACATCATTTGTATCATCAACTACAGAAGTTGGTGGAAACCCCATTGGAAAGGATTGCCGCAGGACCGATCCAATTAACGGGAACTCATGTATATATTTTAATCTCGAAGACGATTATATCTATGATGGCAGCTACCCGATCCTTCATATTGCCGTAGAGTATTATGATTACGGAACAGAGGCTATTTCACTGAAATATGATGCTGCTAATAATATTTATGAAACACTAACCATAAACAGGACAAATTCAAATACATGGAAGTTTTATACATTCGATATTTCTGATGCCAGATTTGCCAACCGACAGGATCCAGGCCTATATGATTTTCAGCTTTCAGATGGGGGCATAGAGCCTTTATATGTATCCAGAGTTTATGTATGGTGCCGAAAAGAAAATGATGGAATGGTTACAATAGAAGGCACAGAGTTCAAGCTCAATGGTGAGAGATATGTTCCAGTTGGAATAAGTTGGTGTCCGCCATGGAGAGAGGTCGAAAGATCAAATATGGATGAATGGTGGGGTTCCGGCTATAATTCATCACTCGTTGAACGTGATCTTACGAATATGGAAATCGCAGGTCTGAATTTTGTCAGAACTCATTTTCATTTTCACCAGGACAATTATCCTGCCCCCGGAGTATTTAATAGTCTGGCGATTTCAAATTTACAGGATTTTATGCAGCGAGCCCAGAATCATGGTCTGAAAGTGAAACTCTCAACTGGAGGCCTGCCAAATTGGATGTGGGAAAAGTTCCAACGAGATTACGGTGGTGTTCATCAAAGGGCGGAAATATGGTGTAATCATGAGTATCGAAAATTTTATACTGACTGGCTGATTAATTTGCTGAATGAAGCAATTGGAGGCTATGAGTCACTTTTTGCATTTGATTTTGCAAGTGAACCTTCATTTACGGAATATCTCGACCCGGATGGTGACGGCGACTTTTCCGATGAATTTTATGAAAGTTTAACTGCCGGAACAAACTGGAAAGGTTGGCAGATGTCTAATGCCGTGCTCAGAGCATGGAACCGGTGGGTAAATAAAGAATATGCCGGGCTTGAAAACGCATATGCCGCCTGGGGTTATCAGGGGCCTGATGATACAAATAATAGTGTGTATCCTGAGATCATGGATCATTATCTTTATGACGGCGTATGGCGCAAAAAGATTGATGATTACTATAGGTTTATAGCCGATCGATTTCAAGAGACTACGAGATATGTCAAAAATAGAATTCAAAATGAAACAAACAGCCATGTATTGCTTACAATTGATATTGCAGCGGGAGGCGGGCCGGCTGAAGGTTGGGCACCGACGGATCCATTATGGCCTCAAACAGATAGATACAATGTACTGTGTTTGACTGGATATGTAAAACAGCTTTGTGCAGGATGTGATTTTATTGCGCTTCACATATATGACAGATATAACCTCTGGGCGGAAACTGCTCAGGAAGATGCTTGGTGGCGGTCAAAAAGGATTAAGTTATTTGCTTTAGGAGCGGATAAACCTGTTACCCTTTCCGAATACGGTTACCGTTCAGAGTATGAAAATGGTTTGGAAAGACAGCGAATGCTTCACCAAAAATCAATGGAACTCGCTATTGAAGCCGGGTTGGATGGTTGCCACGGGTGGGACTGGATAGAACCCATGTATGGCAGTCCGGATACTTTTGCCATAACTTATAACGACGCAACTCCAAAACCGGCTTATTATGAACTTGCCCAGAAAAAAACACCTTTACTAATTGCTGATGAACCGGTACCGACATGTCATATTGAAGTTGACCGTTATTCATATCTTCACCCGGTAGAAATCCTGTACATGAACGGACAGGGAGTATCTCTTTTAAACAGCCTGCTGGACTCTGGTGAATTTCCGGTGTTGTTTGACAGCAGGGAAGATGCGCCGTGGATTGATAGGATTTACCATTTACCTATTCAGACAGGCGATCCTGATGTTGGCTCCCTTGAAGTTGGCGCACTCAAAGGCGCAGTAATAATAGATAATACTATACCCCGTTTCATGGTTGCGGGAGGTTTGAGTTATTCTGCCAGCGTAACTGTAAAAAATGTCGGCACCATTGATTGGTCTAATGATGGTTCAAACCCTTATGGCCTTGGTACGCTTGACGGGGGTGATTTCCCATATTTACGCTGGTATCTTGAGCCAGGCGAGACAATACAACCCGGGCAATCAAGGACATTTGATATAAATATTGTTTCTCCAGATACCCCTGGTGAGAAACAACAAACCTGGAGAATGCTCCAGAGCGGCATTACATGGTTTGGTGAAAGTCATGAGCATACTATAAAAGTTATTCCTGCTTCTCAGAATAGCTCAAAAATAATAAATCATGATATACCAAATTTAGTGGTCACTGAGAGTAAAATTGCAGTCAGCATAAGCGTAAGAAATGAAGGTACAGAAACGTGGACCACGAAAAAGGGCTATAAGCTGGCAGCATTGGATGACTCAAGCATATTTACTTCTTCGCTGAAATATTTAACGCCTTATGACTCAATAGAGACCGGGCAGATAAAGACTTTCACGTTTAATATCGATGTACCGTCTGAACAGAGATGTTACAACAGCTCATGGATGATGATTAAAGAGGATACCGGTGAATTTGGGGAAAAATTAGACATTGAAATACTGGCTATTGAGCCTTTCAAACAGGGTGACATTAATCGAGACGGCTTTATCAATTTTGAAGATTTTTTAGTTTTAGCAGTTCATTGGTTAGAGTCAGGAAAATTTTAGAAAGGTGTTAGAAAGTATGTATAAGAAAAAGTTATTCTTTCTGACATTTATTATTGTGGTGTTAAACAACACAATAATAAAGGCTGATAATATTGTCTGGATGGGATGGATTGATCCTAACTGGAGTACTGCCGGCAACTGGTCCTTAAATACAGTACCAACGCATGCAGATCAAATTTTTATGGAAGACAGAGGAAAAGCTTTTCCATACCCGACATTAACCTCTTCGGATGATGTATATTGTGGGACATTAAAGTTTAACCAATATGCCGATGGAGGCCGACTCGATATAACCGGCGGGACGCTGACTGTGTACGGACTTGCTTATATGAATGTTGGGGCTTCATATACATCGGTGACTAATATAAGTGGCGGTGAAATGTTAGTAGGGACAAATATGTATTTGCCCTACTCGGGCATGCATACGCTAAATATCACAGAGGGTTCGATAGAAATAGCAGGAACGTTGATTATGGGTAGTCAAACAGACTCAGATGGTTTCATTAATCTTGCAGGAGGTTGTATAGAAGCTTCTGATTTCATTTGGAACACCGGCCCTGACAGATCTGGACATATTGATATTAATGGGGGTATTCTGAAAATAAATAGTATAACAGATCATACCAACGAATTGCTGGCTTTAGTCGACTCCAATCATATTACCTTTTATGGGTCTGGCAGTACACGTTATAATTGGGTAAGTGATCCGTTAGCCTCTTATAGTATTGTGTATGATGGAATATCGACCGCTCTTAGTGCTGGATACCCAACATTTTTTGTAATAGATGATTTTGAATCATATTCCGATACAACTGGCCTGTTAACCGAATGGCAGACAATCGGAAACATCCAGATAGAGCTATCTGATATTCATCATGGAAATGGACAATGTGTTCAAATCGATTGTAATAGTTTATCTGCTTCAGCCGGCATTCTGTACAATTTTGACATCCCGCAAAACTGGGAAGCTGCCGGTATGAATATATTGTCATTCTGGCTCGATGGTAAAGATATTACAGATCCTTGCATGTTTTTCTCAGTCACATTATGTGATGCTGTTAATTCTGTGTCTATAGATAATTCTTTTATGAGAATGTCATCGGGAATCAATGAGAACTATGAATGGGGACAGATTTTTAATTTATATTTAAATGATTTTGTAAATGAGGGTTTGGATTTAAGTGATATACGGTCTATTGCAATAAATTTTGATGACACTTTATCCAGCTATAGATTATATTTAGACGGAATTCGATTGTATTCTGCAAAATGTATTTTATATTCAGAAGCGGACCTAAACGAAGATTGTTCGGTAGATGTCGAAGACTTTATAATAATAGCGGATAGCTGGTTGGATTAAACTGGCGTTTCAATAAAACCCTTATTTCTTGCCTTTTCGGATGTCCTCAGTTTCACTGTATCTACATTTTGGGCATCGATCCGCAAAATCACCGGATATTGTGTTAGAGAAAAACACATATCCACATTTTGGACATTTTTCGGCGGCATAAACAGATTCTTTACCACACTTTTCGCAAACCATTGGCGGAGCTCCCAGGGCCGCAGGGTTTTTATGCTCTTGAATGAATTCAAAGTAGGCTCTCTTGTCAACTTCGTAAGAAGTCCTGCATTCTGGATCACAACATAAAACCCACATCTTTTGACCTTCTAAACTTTTTAATACATTTTCTCCTGTGCCATGGTTAAAATAGAAAAAAATTCCTCCCGAAAGGATTAAACACCCTAAACATATCCCCAGCATAACCAATTTTCTCTGATTACCTTCCATTTGAGTCGCTCCTGTCCAGACAATAGATCATATAGTCTTTTTTTAAAAAGTTTCCGCTTACATGAGATAAAGAAAGATATAACATGCCAAAATAGACCCATTATGACTTATATTGATGCCCAATTATAAACAAAATAAACTCTTATTATTTGATCCCGGAACAACAATAAATGTACGCCAAGACATATAAGAGTATTTCTTTTTATTATATAAATGACTTATAATTTGTCAAATACTTTTTAAATAATATATAATTTGAAAATATATAAATATAATTTGAAAATAAAAGAAATATTATTGCGTAATATTGCAGCTTTTAGTATAGTTAAGTTAATGTGCTTCATGATTTACACTAGGAATAAACTTATGTTTTTAATTCGATGTTGAAGATTAAAGGAGCAATGAAATGAACATAAAACGAAGAGATTTTATAAAATCTGTAGGTCTGGGAGCGACTGCAATTAGTCTTGGGCAAACTTCTGCTTTTGCAAAATCAATGCAAAATTCACTTAAACCTTCAAAAAAACCGAACGTTATAATAGTTTTTACTGACCAGCTTAGAAGCCATGCCATTGGGTCCTATGGAAACAGTTTTGTTCACACTCCTAACATTGACGGGCTCGCTCGTAATGGACTCCGTTTTGAAAACGGAATCTCGACATGCCCCACCTGCGTAGCAGCTCGGTCGGAATTGCTTTCCGGGCAGCACTCTCGAACATGCGTTGGTTCGCGACTCAATGAAGTCGTTTCGCATTTGGGTAGAGATGATCGCCTTAAATTTAAAGATACAACTCTTGCTGAAGAGTTTAAGAAATTGGGCTATAAGACTGCTCAGGTTGGAAAATGGCATGTTGATACTCGTCCCTCCCTTCTTGGATTCGATGAAAGCCTGATCGTTGGAAAAATATTTACGAAAGGAAATTTCTGGAAAAATGAAGGCCCGTCTTATGATGTTGATGGTTTTACGGCTGACCATGAGATCGCGACAGTAAAGGAGTATATTAAAGAAAATAAAGATAATCCTTTCTTTCTTTATTATAATATCACTTCACCACACATGCCCGTCCTTGATGTTCCATACCAGTATTCACATATGTATGATCATAAGAATGTTCCTCTTAGAAAAAATGTATGGAAAAATGAAAAATTGCCCTATAATGAAAAGTGGTTTCACATATACATGTGGCTCCATGGTTGGGGTCACGAATATAAACCGGCTACGGCTAAAATACCGCCTGGTTTTGATCTACGGAATCTGGCTGCATTATATTACGGCTCAGTGACATGGGTTGACGATCTTCTGGGTGAATTGCTGAATTCTCTTAAAGATAATGGGCTTGAAAATGATACGATTATTGTTTTTTCATCAGACCATGGTGATCAGCTCGGCAGCCATCATTTATGGAACAAAGCGAGATTATATGAAGAATCGATCAATATACCCATGATCTACAGCTGGCCGGGTAGAATCAAGGGGGGAGTCAACGGCAATCAAATCGCTTCTTTAATAGATATTATGCCGACACTGCTTGACCTGTGCGGGGCTGACATTCCCCAAAGCGTTCATGGACAAAGCCTAAAACCTATACTATTTGGGCAGGGTACTACTCTTGACAGAAATTATGAATTTGTGGAAACAGCTTACGGTAAAATAGGTATACGCACTCCAACACACATGTATGGTGTTTCTTTAGATGAGAATGACCGTAAAATTGAAGATGACAAATATATGTTTTATGATCTGAACGAAGATCCTTATGAAATGAATAACATGGCTGACGGTTTACAGCAGGAGAAAACGGCTAAAGAACTGCGAGAAATGCTAATTGCATGGGACATGAAAACCCCCAGATTGAAAAGTGTGGAATACCGACCTTATTTTTATAGAAAAAGGAATTTTGTCGAGTAATATATTTCAGTCCACTTTTCAACTGCATCATGAGCCTGTTGCACAAACCTTTTTTTTCGGAAAGTGTAATAACGGTTTTTGACAGCAAAAATTCGGTTTCATTGTTGCATTTATGGTTTTATGCAACAGGCTTTCTCAATAATATAATTCAAACTGCTTTGGAATGCAACCACTTCATTGTTTAGGCCGTAACAGCCAATACAGAAAAATCAAAATTGTAATGACTACATAGAAGAAAGTTACGTTCCTGTCGCCGTCAATAACAGTTTAGCAATATTATAAAATATTGCGAGCATAGGTGAAGCATAACATTAATAGGAGCTTATATGGCGAGCCTTGATATTTCGATTATAGTTTTATATTTGGTTGTGACATTATTCCTGGGATTTTACTACCAGAAGAAAGCGACGGGAGGTTTGGAGTCATATTTTCTTGGCAACAAGACCCTGCCCTGGTGGATGCTGGCAATGAGTGGTACGGCAACTAATTTTTCAGTTGCCGGCACTGTCTGGCAGATGTCGATGTTGTTTTTGCTTGGAATGAAATCTTATTGGCTGCAGTGGGGCTATGCATTGCCGATCTACGCATTTTATATGGCGTTTGTTGCGATTTGGATTCGCCGAACCGAAGTGATGACAGCGGCAGAGCTTGTAAAATTCCGATTTGGTGAAGATACAGGTGGTATCATCGCTCGGATACTAACCGCTGTGTACGGTATTACCGCATCAGCCGCGTTTATTGGGATGGCATTTGTCGTTATTGCAAAATTTGCCGAATCCTACGGCTACCCTCCTGTTACGACTGCAGTAATCGTGACCTGCCTCACAGGTGCCTATGTAGTCGCTGGAGGTTTTAGAAGTGTAATTGTAACGGATTTTCTACAGGCCACTTTGCTTGGAATTGTCAGCATTATTTTGGCAGTAATAGCATATAACACAGTTATACCGGACCAACTAGCCCATAACATTGGTAATGTCCAAAATTGGTTATCATTAGAATTAGCACGTCGGACTGATGTGCCGGAATATGAGTATTTTGCGCGTCAGACCTCTTCGCTTATACTGGTTGGCGTCGTAATTTGTCTAAGCGTTTCCGCCGGTGGTTTTGGTGAACAGCGTTTTCTTGCGGCTAAAAATACCTCTGATGCGGCCAAGGTCGGAGCTGCTTGGGGCATAATGCTGATTCCACGTTGGTTTATGACAGCCGCAATTGTCATATTAGGCTTCATGGCATTTTCTTATTCGGAGGTAACTGATGCCGATAAATTGCTGCCATGGGTCATGGATAAATATGTACCTGCCGGCGGTATCAAAGGGCTGGTCATCGCTGCCTTTATTGCAGCATTTATGTCTACCATCAGTTCATTAATCAATACCGGTGCTTCGTTGATGATTCGTGATATCTGGCAGCCGTTTTTCTGTCCTGAGGCCGATGATAAACACTTGGTTCATATTAGCTACGTTGGAAGTGTACTTATTGTAGCATTGGGCATGTTGATAGGCATTATATGCTTTAGGTCTTCATCATTAAATAAGCTTTTTGTGTGGATAATGACCGGCCTTGGCGCATCCTGCATAATTCCGGGGCTTCTTCGCTGGTACTGGTGGAGAACCAATTCTTGGGGAATGATTATATCAGGAATTTGCACATTGCCCCCGATGATAATGATGCTGACAACCGATATCCCATGGTACTTTCTGACACCTGTGATCATGCTGGTTTCCTTCGTTAGCTGCGTAGTCGGTTCATGCCTCACCCCCAAAATTGATGAAACATGTATTCAGACATTTTACAAAATGGTGCGACCGTTTGGCCTCTGGCGCCCGGTCTATGAAAGCTTGGGCATGAATAAAGCAGACCATAGAAAATACACAGATAACATACTGCTTATAATGATCAACTGTACAATAGGAACAATTGCTCTATTTGCATGTTATATGTTTCCGGTATATTTGATTGGCCACTGGTATATGTATGCTGGCATTACTCTGGCAGTCATCATTGCAGCATCTATTGTGCTATATTTTACATGGTATCGCAGCGTTATTCTTCCTCAAAAAAAGTGATGGAAGATGAATAATTGCTTTTGAGAATCATAAAATCAGAAGAAGATAATCTATTAACTCACAGAGAAATGCAGGATGAAATAGAATGTGTAAATGCACAGGAGCGTGCATGGATCCAAGAAAGAGATTATTGACGGTATTAAAGAGAGAGGTGCCGGATTGTGTGCCGGTGGCCCCGGATTTTTCTTACATGGTGAACATCAAAAAGAGGACGGATGGGATAAAAGTCAAACAAGGTGCCCTCGCCCATGTTCACTCTTGCGGTCCTGAAAAGGAACTGGTCCGGATATTTACGGAAGAGACTGATCTGGCCGTCATTGATCCTCTCGATACGCTCCCCATTGGCGATTGTGATATAAGCAAGCAAAAAGGCGATTGACGATGCTAAATCGGAAGACGGTTTATTCTCTCAACGGGCGATCAGTGCGACCGCGATTGACCGGAAGAAAATATAAGGGCGATGGTCAAAACCGCTGGAAACTATGGAAAGTATTGAACTGGACCTGATGTATAAATACTCATCTTCGATCAATTTATCGATCTATAACAGATGGAAAGGGGATTATTCAATGATAAGTAACAGACGACAATTTTTAAAATCATGTGCGTTTACATTTGCTGCTGTTGGATATTTGCCTCTGAATTCCTGTAAGAAGTCAACTCATATTTCTACAAATAATTCAGAATCTTCAACTAAACTCATTCAGAATTTAAAAAAACCTAATGTTATTTTCATAATGGCTGATGACATGGGATATGGCGATGCAGGGTGTTATAATGATAATTCAAAAATACCAACCCCTAACATTGATTATCTCGCAAAACAGGGTCTTAAATTTACAGATGCTCATTCTCCATCGGCAGTATGTTCGCCCACAAGATATGGGTTATTGACTGGCCGTTATGCTTGGCGAACCCGAATGAAAAATTGGGTTTTAACGAATTTTTGCAGACCTTTGATTGAACCTGACAGGTTGACTCTTGCAAGCCTTTTCAAGGATTGTGGATACCAAACGGCCTGTATAGGCAAATGGCATTTAGGTCTTGGTTGGCAAACAAAAGATGGCCGGGAGATCCCTCTTAATATATGGGCAGTCAAGGGCATTGTCGATAAGGGATGGAATATCAATTATTCCAAAAAAATCGAAGATGGTCCCCTTGACTTGGGTTTTGACTATTTTTACGGCGGTCCAGGTAATTATTCGGCTCCGCCTTATTGTTTTATTGAAAATCGACAAATAAAAGGAATACCGGATATTGAAAAAAATAAGCTGGATTATTCACCAAGGTTTCCCGGACCAATGAACCCGGGACCAATGGCCAAAGACTGGAAAGACGATCAAATTGGAAGCATAATAACTAATAAGGCTGTTCAAACAATTGAAAGATTTGCGAAAAGCAAAATACCTTTCTTTTTGTATTTGCCTTTACACGCCCCGCATCGACCTTGTGTTCCTCCATCCTTTGTACAGGGCGCTTCACAAGCTGGCAATAGAGGGGACATGGTGGCAGAAGTGGATTGGACTGTTGGGCAGTTGTTGAACACCTTAAAAAAACATGATATCGAAAAAGACACCATAGTGATTTTTACCAGTGATAATGGAGCTACCCACGCAGGTTATAAAGAAGGCGTGACTTTTGAAAAGAAATACGGACATAATCCAAATCGACCTTGGCGGGGGTATAAAGCACAGATATGGGAAGGAGGACATCGTGTTCCATTCATTATAAAATGGTCCGGAATCATAGAGCCAGGCACGATTAACAGATCTCCCATAATGCTTACGGATATGATGGCTTCTTTTGCGGCACTATTGAATTATGAGCTTCCTGATAATGCGGCCCCGGACAGCCATAATGTACTGCCAAATCTACTCGGGAAAAAGATTGACGATGGCTCAGAAAGGACAATGGTATTTCATAGTTGTTTCGGCCGATTCTCGATTCGAAGCGGTAAATGGAAACTAGTTCTGCCTAATCCTCCTTTGAAAAAACCGGATGAAAGAAGGCCCGGTTGGGCTATGCCGGGAGGTAAAGAACCGCAACTTTTTGATATCTATGAAGACCCTCAGGAAACAAAAGATTTAGCATTACAGCATCCGGAAATTACTCAAAAACTTGAGGAAACACTTATAAAAATAAAAAAGCTGGATATGAAAGGATCGCAATAACATTTTTTCGGCAATGGTATTTCTTTGAAAAGGAGTATTTTATGATAACAAATAGACGTCAATTTCTCCAATCGTGTGCAGTCACAATAGGGATTGGTCATTTTATGAATATTAAAAGTCAAGCCCAAAGCTCCCCTGCATCTATTATGAGTAAAAATACCAACCCAAATGTATTGGTCATTATGTGCGATCAACTGTATTCCAAAGCATTAAGTTGTTACGGTGGCCCCGTAGACACCCCAAATATTAACCGTATTGCGAATGAAGGAGTTCGTTTCTCGCAGGCAACTTGTCCAACCCCCACCTGTTCACCCAGCCGGGCAACATTTGTTACCGGTATGTACCCTCATGCTCACGGAGTTGTTGAAAACATTCATGCTCAGCGACAACATGGATTCACGCCCGAGGATACCACAACAGAAAAAATACTTTTCGAAGACGGTTATCATACTCATCATTTCGGTAAGGGTAAATGATGAATCCGTCATTGAAGAATATGATATGCAGAAAACTACGATGCGAATCGAAGAAGAAAAATGCCGAAAAAAAATAACAAAATAAACAAACAAGAGCATAAATTTATCAGTGAAAAAACATTATCCGAGATGTGGGACTGTCATAGGTCAACAATTGGGAGAATACTTCAAGAGTCGGGTATTCGACCATATTATTTTGGAAAAACAAGGAATGGATTAAAGCGATATGCTGTGTCTGATATAGAGGCATTTATAAATCAAAGTCAGGCACCAGGGTCGGATATTTCAAACGGGGAAAACTGAAGAACCTTCACTTCCATATGCCATAAAAAAACATTGAAATTGAGAATAGCAATTGTATGCCCTAATTGTTATTGCCTCTACTCCTTGGAGGAGAAATGTGTGTTTTTTCCAGTTTACAAAAAAAGGTATTATATTATCGAGAGAAAAGGTATAATATTTATGGTAAAAAGAGATGCAAGAAAATTTGATACTGTAAATGGTAGCGACATGCATCGAATACAACATATGCAACTAAGTGCTGAAATTTTAAATTATTGTAAATACATAACTTATGGCAATAGAAGAATTTAGCGAAAGCCCCTGACAAGTTTCTCATCCCGGTAACAGGGGTTCGAATCCCCTTGGGGCTATTTTCAGGGTGTAGCATACTACACCCCTTTTTTATGCGCCTATGCGGAGTTTTGAGGTCCATTTCTTTTCAGTAGCAACGAGGCTGGATTTCGGGTACAAATGCAGTTATGGAATTGAATGATGAATACTATATGAGCCTTGCTCTTGGGCAGGCCCAGCAGGCATGGGAAGACGGCGATGTTCCGATCGGGTGTGTGATACTCTATCAGGACCAGATCGTCGCCAAGGCGCGCAACCAGCGAGAACTGCTCAACGACCCGACCGCGCATGCGGAAATGATTGCCCTGACCCAGGCGGCTGACGCGGTGGGCTCGTGGCGGTTGCACGGCTGTACGCTGTATGTGACACTGGAGCCTTGCTGTATGTGCGCGGGTGCCCTGGTGCTGGCCCGAATCGATCGGCTGGTTTTCGGCTGCTATGACCCCAAGGCAGGGGCCTGCGGGAGCCTGTACAATATCGTAGAGGATGCCCGCCTGAACCACCGGATTCCGGTTACGGACCGTGTGCTCGAAGAGCCCTGTTCGCAGATTTTAAAGGATTTTTTTGCCCAGAGAAGGGCGCAATCCTAAACGTTATTGGAAAAAAGAAGAATATATCAAGAGGGACAGAAATTTATGAGTGAGATCGTGAAATATGGCTTAATCGGCGCGGGCGACAGGGCGGCCCAGTTGTTTCGTCACCTGGTTCATCATCAGGACAAGGTGATCCTCGCTTCGGTTTATGATCCAAATTCGCAAAGGGCACAGCAGTTTGCAGACGAATTCGGTTCGAACCAGACCCGGATCTGCAGCAATGGCAATGAGATCATTGATGATCCCGCGATACCCTGGATTATGGATTGTTCTCCTAATTGTTTCCATCGGGAGTATATTACCAGGGCTTTTGAGGCGGGTAAGCATGTTTTTGGTGAAAAACCCCTGGCAACGACCATTGAGGATTGTATCGCGATCCATAACGCTCATAAGGCCTCCGGGCGTTTTTTTGCCACGGGGTTCGTGCTTCGATACTCCGCACTCTATCGAAAAGCAAAAGAACTGATTGACCAGGGCGTAATCGGCAAGGTGGTTACCATTGAAGCGGATGAGAATATCCCGCCGGCGCATGGGGGGTATATCATGAGCGGCTGGCGGAGAAAGAGCGAGATTTCCGGGCCGCATATCCTTGAAAAATGCTGCCATGATCTTGACCTGCTAAACTGGCTGATAGATTCGCTGCCTGTGAAAACCGCTTCTTTCGGCGGATTGAATATCTTTACGCCGGAAAACCGGGATCATCTTACCAAATTTAAATCTGAAACAGGACAAGGCTCGATTTACCTTGAATGGCCCCAGCCGACAAGGGAAATTGATGATCCGTTTGCCGGTCAAAAGGACATTATTGACAACCAGGTGGCAATCCTTGAGTATGCCAGCGGTGCCCGGGCGACATTCCACACCACCCTGGCCAATGCGATCCATGAGCGGAGAATGTATATTTGCGGAACCGAGGGGACGATTATTCTCGAACTGTATAGTTCTGCGCTGCGGATAAAACGGATCGGATATGGCCAAGAGGCTTGCGAACAGGTGTTTGATTTTCATACCGAAGGGGACGGCCACGGCGGGGGCGACAGGATTATTGTCGAAGAACTGGTTGACAGTATGGTAAACGGAATTGCCCCCCGGTGCAGCGGAAAAGAAGGTTTGTACAGTGCGGTGGTCAGCCTTGCAATCGAGAAGGCGCGGGTGGAAGGTACGGTCGTTGACTTGCGGGAAATATGGGACCGGCTGGAAGTGTCGGTTTCGTAGTCGAAATACGGAATCGATGATTAGGCGGCAAAACAGAGCACGGTTTTTTATAAAGAATA
The DNA here is from genome assembly GCA_964454745.1 of uncultured Pirellulales bacterium. Taxonomy (GTDB): domain Bacteria; phylum Planctomycetota; class Phycisphaerae; order Sedimentisphaerales; family Anaerohalosphaeraceae; genus CAYVUI01. The sequence continues at coordinate 17,052 of CAYVUI010000051.1, forward strand.
CTTTTTATCTCAGGAGTTTTTAAATGTCTTACCAGGATGGAATGGCTGCGATCAATCTTGAAATGCCGGCACGTGTCCCGAGAACGGAGTATTCCGCTCATACCTACTGGGATCTTGTCAACGCGGTCTGCAAAACGAATGTCAGCCCCGAAAGCAGTGAACAGGAAAAATCCAAAGCCTCTGCGGCCTTTCTCAAGGCGTGGAATTACGATTTTATGTGGAATATCCTGATTCATAACCAGGTTTTTGATGGTTATTATACCTCAATGGGGCATGCCGAATATGCCAGCGGGGGTACGGACTATAATAATGAAGTGTTTTGCCCATTCAAGACTCCGGAGGAGGTTCTGAAATTTGACCCCTGCGAGAAGTACGGCCAAAGGGAGCACCGAAAAATGGTGGAAGATTTCGATGCGCAATATGAGCAATCCTGCAAGATCTGGCCGGAGCTGGTGAATATGACGGGGATTTATGTGACCTGCGTTTCCGGGCTGATCGAGATGTTCGGCTGGGATATGATGCTGATGGCCGCGGGGACAGACCCGGAGGAGTTTGGTCGCCTGACGGACCGATATGCCGCATGGATTCAGCAGTATTTTAACGCCCTGGCCGATTGCAAAGCCCCGGTCGTGATGGTGCATGATGATATTGTCTGGACTTCAGGGGCGTTTATCGCTCCCGAATGGTATCGAAAACATGTTTTTCCAAATTACAGGAAATATTTTGCCCCGCTGTTCGATGCAGATAAAAAAGTGATATACACCTCGGATGGTAATTACACTGAATTCATTGATGATATCGCTGATACCGGTGTTCACGGCTTTGTGATGGAACCAACGACAGATATGAAGTACATCGCGGACAAGTACGGCAAAACCCACGCCTTTATCGGTAATGCCGACTGCCGGATTCTAACGTACGGATCGAAAGAAGAAATTCGCAATGAGGTGCAGCGGTGTATGAATATCGGCAAAAATTGCCCGGGGTTTTTCATGGCAGTTGGCAATCATCTGCCATCTTCCGTACCGGTTGAAAATGCCCTGTATTATAACGAGGTATATGAGGAATTGTCCCGGCGGTGAAAAGGGAATTGGGTTAAAAAGTAAAGGCGAGAAGAAACGTTTTCCAAACGGATAAGGTGTCGATTCGCTTTGCAGCGCCTGCGGCCTTTCGGTCTGCTCGTCAAACCCGCGTATCGGAGCTAACGCTCCGGACAGGTTCTCCTCCCGCCAAGCGCAATAAAAGCCGGGAAGAAAACCGGAAAACCTTGAAACAAACAGCCCACTTAAAACGGAGAGGGCGGGATTTTTTGTAAACTCATGAAAACCCTGTATTTACAGCTTAACGCTAAGGGGAACAAGGACTTAGAGATTCTTATTTCCTTAACCTTAATGATAATAGGGGGTTAAAAGAAATGAAGGCGCTGGGACTCGAACCCAGGACCTACGGCTTAAAAGGCCATTTGGCGAGTTGTAAGTCTTTGTTAAAAGACAACTTATATGGCATTTTTGGGCCTAAAACAAGGGTTGCAACATATTAACAATTACAATATCACATAGTTGACAACCCAGTATCAACTGCAAACTGACAAACTTTTTGACGAACTATTTTTATGGTTGAAAAGTTGGATTCAAATTACACGGATTTGATGCGTAGGACCTTTTCTTTAAATCGGGGATGCCTGACTGTGACACAAATGGCTCCGGCCTCTTTGGTAGATTTGACCCATATAGCTCCTGCACCTGCGACAAGAGCAAATGGGTTTTCGCCGATCAGAATGCCCGGGCCTTCGATTTCAATCTGAATCGCAGCGGTCGCATAGTATCTGCGATTGTTGTATTTATCGGTAATGATAAAACTGCATCTTGTCATATCTGCGCCGTCCGCGGATATGGTTTTGTCATCCGCTTGTACAATAAATTTTTCGTCCAGGCTCGAATTGGACATTTTTCTTGTGATTACTTTTTTGTTCTTTAGGTATCCATCAATTTGCAGCTCATTCCATTTTTCGCCCCACATGCCGGTGATCTTGTCTGTGCAGAAAGGCGGATGCGGCAGGTTGGGAAACTGCTTCGTATTTGGGAACAGTTCCGCCAGGAAATTCCCGCCGGCATAAATCTTAAGTTTATCACAATTACTGCAGATGACTCCATTCAGGATGCCGATGTCCTGAAAATCATTGATCGAAAAACTGAAAACAGGCTCCAAAACCACTTGTTCTTCCGGGCAGCACTGGGACTGATACATATAGGCCGCGGCCTTAGGAATCCTGAAAATGTCATAGACCCCGTGATAACAAACCCGGTCGCCGCAGCCGAAATCAAGGTGCGTGTTGTAATCAAATGCGCACCATCCGATACAACCGGAGATTTGATCGTTTCCGTAGGTCTGATTCATAATACTGGCGTGGAACAGAACATGCTCGGTTCTTCTTTCCGAGCCGTCATATGGTTTTGTCGGGAACATGTGCCCGCCATATTCGGTGATAAGGTAATTGTCATGATTGGGCTTGCGGAGCGTGTGCCCAAAGTCATTAATAGTAAAAACATCTTCGAGAAGCCTGGATTTAAAGTTGTTCCTGACCCCTCCGGTCTGACGCGAATCATCAAGGTGATGGGCAATTGCATTGGTTTTCTCGTACAAAAGGTCATCATCTTTGGATTCGTTGACTCTGGTCCCCCAAAGTATGATTGAGGGGCGGTTGCAGTCTCTTTTTACCATCGCTTCGGTGTGTTCACAGAGAACCTGTTTCCATTTTTTATCTCCGATATGCTGCCAGCCGGGGATTTCTTCAAACACGAGCAGACCGATTTGATCACAGCAGTCAAGAAAATGGCGTGACTGCGGATAATGTGAAGTCCTTACGATATTGCATTTTAATTCGTTTTTAATAATCAGGGCGTCTTTTTTCTGCAGCCTGGCAGGTGCAGCGGCACCGATAAATGGATACGTCTGGTGACGATTGAGGCCGCGAAGTTTTATTTTTTTGCCATTGAGGAAAAACCCTTTGGCTGTAAATTCAGCTTTTCGAAAACCTGTTACTGTTTCATATTGGTCAACAGCCTTCTTCGCCTGGACCAGTTCGGCTTTGATCGTATAAAGCTTTGGGGTTTCCGGACTCCAGAGTTCTGTTTTTTGGGGCAAATCAATCGAGAGGTCATCCCGTTGTGAATCAAGTTCAAACACATCACAAGTGAGAAGTGTTTTCTTGTCATAAACCCCCACTTTTAATTGGTATTGATTGATTGGGGTCTGTTTTTTGTCAAGGTCAATCTCATAACTGACGAGCAGTTTTTTCTTTTGATCCAGCGGATTATTGCACCGTACAAAGAGATTCTTGATATAGGTGTGGTTTACTATCCGCAAGTTCACCTCGCGGTATACACCCCCGAATGTGAGATAATCAATGCGATCCCCGAAGGGCGGGATATCTTTTCGTTCTCTTGAATCCACTTTCAGGGCTATGATATTTTCCCGGCTAAATTGGACATGTTTCGTTATTTCAAAGGAAAACGGTGTGTATCCTCCCTTGTATTCTCCGAGTCGTTTTTCATTGACATAAACCGTACAGGCGGCCATCACACCTTCAAAGTCGATGAAAATCCTTTGCTTCCGGTATTTAGCAGGTAAAACAAACTGTTTTTGATATGTAGAAATAAACTGATACTGCTTGTCGTCAAAGCTGTGCCAGGATACGATTTTATTTGTGTGAGGAAGTGTTATATTCTCAAAACAGGACTTATCAATATCTTTTGTCAGGTATTGGCTTTTAAAATTTGGGCAATAAAGCCAGTTTTCGTTGAAAGGCATTACATTTTTCATAAAACGGGTACTTTCAAATCAATTGATCAAGCAGATGCTGTAATTTACATAATTATAGACAATCTCGGCAAATACACTATATAAACTCTTGCTTTGTTAATCCAAATTCATGCACCTTTTAAGCATCCTTGTAAATGAGTATTATAACCTTTAAGGAGAGTAAACAATTTTGATTATTAATACAATCAATTATTTTATTTATGGCAATAATGAATGGATATATTTATAATTATATTAAAAGTGATGGTTTGGCTTGTCAAGGTTCGCTCTTTGATGGGTTTGACATCCAGATGAGAATGACAGGTTGAGCTGTTTATAAGTACTTATAAATAAATATGATATAGTGTGTATATGAAAATTTTGTTCTTTCTTGTGAGATTGAATATCTGGAAACGAGTAAGGATTGTTATGTTAAAGTAATGTGTGTGTATTGCGCTAATATCTTGCGGAAAGAGAAGCGATGGATTGCAAATGAGCATTTATATGGTTTTGAATTTGAAAACTGTCACTGTAAATCGTTACATTTGAAATACTTATGTAAGAGGTGTATATGAGTTGGATTGACTGGTCGATACTGTTTTCAATGCTCCTTGTCATTGTTGCCGCTTCATGGGGGACGCGAAGTTATATGAAAGGGGTAGCCGATTTTCTCGCTGCGGGCAGGGTTGGCGGCCGATACATGCTTTGCGTGGCGGAAGGAATTGCCTGGATCGGAGCCATTTCGATTATCGCCGGGTTTGAGACGGGATATAAGGCGGGCTTTACTTCCTTGTGGTGGCAGGAACTGCACACGCCGGTTTATCTGTTTATTTCACTTTCAGGATGGGTGATCTATCGGTATCGTCAAACACGTGCGCTCACCCTGGCTCAATTCTTTGAAATGCGATACAGCCGTAATTTCAGGATATTCGCCGGAGGTCTGCAATGGCTGGCCGGGATTATCAATATGGGTATTTTTCCGGCAGTTTCAGCGCGTTTCTTTGTCTATTTTTGTAATTTACCCGTCGAAACAACCATTGCGTCGGTCACATTTCCGACTTACTGGATCGTCATGATCGTGCTTCTGGCGGCGGCGATGCTTTTGCTCACCTTCAGCGGGCAAATCGCGATCATGGTCACGGACTTTATCCAGGGTTCTTTTACTAACATTGTGTTTATTGTCATTCTTGTCCTCTGCTTTTTATTCATTTTTGACTGGTCCATGATTATCGACACCTTGATGGCCGACAATCCCGAGATGGTTAATCCGATGATGACCAATGATGTGGAAGATTTCAATGTATGGTTTTACCTGATTATGGGGTTCAGTCTTTTTTACAATCACATGGCCTGGCAGGGCTCCCAGGGGTACAATGCCTCGGCCAAAACGCCACATGAAGCAAAAATGGCCCGAATCATTTCCGTCTTGCGAGGGGTGGTAACCACGGCTTCATTTGCACTCCTGCCCATCTGTGCTTTTGTGTTTTTAAACCACCCGCAATTTGCCGACCAGACCGCTTCAATCGGAGAACAAATATCCCATATCGATAACGAGGTGGTGTACAGGCAAACCCGTATTACGCTGGCAATTGCGGAAATGCTGCCTGTTGGGCTCACCGGGATGTTTGCGGCGATGATGCTTGCCGCTTCGGTCAGTACGCTGGATACCTACCTCCATTCCTGGGGCAGTATTTTTGTTCAGGATGTCATCATGCCGATTCGCAAAAAGCCCCTGACCCCAAAGCAGCATATCTGGGCGCTTCGGATATCCATTTTGTTTGTGGCCGTATTCGTCCTGCTTTTCAGTATGTTGTATCAGCAGACGGAGGACATTCTTTTGTTCTTCGCCGTGACCGGGGCCATTGTTCTCGGCGGGGCCGGCTCTGTAATTATTGGCGGTCTTTACTGGTCCAGAGGCACAACCCCGGCCGCGTATTCGGCGATGATTGCCGGTGCGTTTCTCTCACTGGGCAAATTGGTGCTGGATCAGGAAGTATTCTTTTCGAAGCTGAAAAGTTTTATTTTAAATCATTACCCCGGCTTTGTAGAGAATCTCAATACGTTTATGTTGAACCGATTTCCACAGATTGTCGAAAGAGAAGGCGGTTTTGAGAACTGGTCACGCATCCCCATGAATGGTTTGTGGATGTTTGGTTTTGCAATGGCCGCTGCGATTACGATTTATATCTGTGTCTCCCTGTTGACCTGTAAAGAGAAATTCAATCTCAATAAAATGCTCCACCGTGGGGAATATGCCCTCAAAAGCGATGTCGTAAAAGGTTCCGCTTCCTCTCGCATTCTCAAGATGTTTGGCATTACAGATGAATTCACAAAATTCGATAAATTGATTTATTTTCTTACGTTGCTGTGGTCGGTTACCTGGTTTTTTGTATTGGTTATTGGGACTGCCTACGCTTTGATTTCCGGCAATACGACGACGGAAGGCTGGGCCCACTACTGGTGGTTCCGGTGCTGGTCGCTTTTGATCGTTGCGGTGATTGTGAGCATCTGGCTGCTGATTGGCGGTCTGGCAGATATGCTTACTATGTTTAAAACTTTAAGCCAGGCTCGTGCCAATGAGCTTGACGACGGCAGGGTAGACGACCATCACAACCTTGGGGAGTAGACAGAGATTTGATGATCGCTATACAAGACAAAAAAGTGCCTGAAACTCCCGTAGGGTTGCAATAATGGATTAGTTATATCTTGTATCCGTTGTGATATGACGTGTATCCCTGGTAAAAAGACGGTAAAAGACGTTTTGGGTGACATTAAATCTATTATTGCCGGTAATTGATACAATTAATAATATATTATTGCGTTTTTATGCTTGATTCCCGTTACCAAATGTGTTATTTTTATGAGTGCAATGGAATTGTCTGCCATTGATTTGTAAGGAATTGCTTTTTGGGAAGCATATCCTAAATGATTGACATGTTACTTTTTTGGAGGACCGGAAGGATGAAGCAGTCTGTTTTATTGGTAATTTTGGTGTCAAGTCTTTGTTTTGGAGGGATCATCACCGACAGCTTTGAGGACGGTATCATTGCGAATGGCCCGGATACCGGGGCACCCCCTGCATCCTGGAGCGGCAACATTGATACCGAACCCGGCTGGCAAGCTGACGGGGCCGGAGGGGTGTATGGCCATCATCCGGGGCTGGCCTGCACGGATGACACAGGGGCAATGATGACTCTCGATTTTGGTGCCCTGTATGGTACTGTGGAAGTGGATTTTGAACTCCGACAGGAAAACGGTACGGGGGGGAGCTATCGAATTGAAATGGGCTTCGTTACTGACCAGGGAACCTGGCTGATGGAAAGTTCACCCGAGGCGTTCCGTTATGGTGGCGGGGCAAGTGCAACCAGCATTGCATCCTTTGATGGAAATCATGCCATCACCTGGCCGGGTGTGGGGGTTGCCCCTCAGCAGAAACTGCCGACCAACGGGTATCAGCACTTCAAGTTTGTCTTCGATGTCAGTGAATACTTCACCGTGAAAGTGTACACCGAGGATTATACGGCAGGGATTGATGAATCCAAAGGATACGGAACCCTGGTCTATGCTGCTTACATGGAAAACTGGATCTCCGGTACTCCTGCGACCGGGGCAACCGGTTTTGCCTGGAAGAATCTTGACGGTGTCGTCACCTGGCAGGTGGACGATGTGGTCGTGACTCCCGAGCCTGTATCTATGCTGATTATGGGTATTGGCGGGCTGTTCCTGCGTAGACGGTAAGTGAAAAGCGGGGAACATGTTAAAAAAGAAAGGCCTGCCGTCATTGACCGCAGGCCTTTTTCATTGCGGTTTCTTTCTGCTTATCGCAGCTCAAACAGGTACGTGTGATACAGCTTTGCATTAAAGTTGATTTCATTGGTCGGTGTGGCCGAATACACTGAGTCGCTGAAGCACTCTCTGACTTTATAATACCCGGGAAGTTTAATCTGCTTGACCTGTCCATCGAGAACAAAAATGCCGACATAGCTATTGTTGGCGTAGATAATATCGTAATCCTCGCAGAAGATATGCACCCCGGCATCTTTCAAAATGTTTCGTATGATTGCATAGGGAATGCCCGGTACGCCGCAGTAAATACTTTTCCAGTCCGCAAGCTTCTTCATCGCAAAGCCAACCGGCCCTCGCCCCGAGTAGTATCCCAATGCCTTTGCCTTTTCGTCTTCAACCAGGAAGTTTAAATCCTTCTCTGTTTCCACTCCAAAGCACATGTTCTCACAGCCTTTGGTTAAACGATGCCTGTCATCGGCAGTGATTTTTAACTGAAACAGGTTATTGGTAGTCACGACATTCATCCCGGTCAGCTCCTGGATATTCTTTTCAGACAGAACGTCCTCCTGCTTGTCAGGATTAATAAAACCATCCGCCTGATAGAACACAAGGGTTCGGCCGTCGGACTTTAATTTGTCAATCAGTCTCCTCTGTTCGTTGTTCAGAGAAAAACAGGTTGGCAGGAATACAACTTTGTATTTGGTCATATCTGTTTTTGCGAGATCGCTGAGCAGCAACTGGTCAACGGTCGTACCGATTTTACTGAACGAATAATAGAAGTTCTCCCAGAACATGGCCCGCTGAAATTGCCGGTCGAGAGTTACATTCCAGGAGGCCTGTTCATCCATGATAACCGCCACTTCGGACAACTGGCTGCGATCAACATGAATCGCTTCTTTTGCAATTCGGACGCAATCTTCGATCATATCAATCCGCTCGCGACTGTCATACCAATGGCCGTGCAGGTCATACCACCACATGAGCTGACCCTTGCAGAGTGTAAATATGAAGTTGCGTTTGAGCAGCTCGACATCCTGTTCATTGTTGGCTGCGCTGGACCAGCCGATGGGACTAATCATCGGCGGGGCAAAATCATCTTCGCCGAAGTACGCTTTATTGGCAATCAAGCCGGAATCCGGTGCGGAGCTCTGCGACCAGCAAAACCCGCCGCACTGCGATTCATAAAAGTTGCGTGTGAAGTATTCGAGCGGGCTGCAGGTAAAATCAGGGCCGTCCTCTTCCATGAGCCGCCCGAGATCTAAATGCCCTGAATCCGGGAGCCAGAAAAAGTTTGCCAATCCCTGCGCATAGCCGTAAAAGGTTCCGACAATAATCTTCTGAGGCAAGTGTTCCTGCCGTAAGGTATTCGTAACATCTACGATCGTCTGTGCACAAAGGGTATTGACGAAGCGGTAGTATTCGACGACCGGAAATTGAGATTTCAGTGGATCGGGATGGAAAAAATACCCCTCGTCTCCGTAGTCCCGTTCGATACGCCCCGGAACTTTGAATGTTGTGTCTGTGCCGGTTTTTTGCTGGAGATAACGGGTAAAGGCCTCCTGCATTGTCGGGCACAGGTCCGTCACCCGAAGGTTGTGATACGATCTGAAAAACCATTCATTGGAGTTATAAGAAGTGGGCAAATAGCCGATCACTTTCTGGGCATAATCCTGCTGTTTCACATGTTGAGCCAGGGCCCGAAGGGAATCGAGGCCGGCCTCATTCCAGAAATTCGATGCCAGCGAAGGGCTTTTGTGCGTAGAATGGGCAACACGCGGCAATTCAGGCTTCTGGCCCGATCCGCAACTGCAAATCCCGTCGGGATTCGCATCCATCCACCACTTGGGGACCATCGATTCGGCCTGGATGCGTATGATCATATGTGCCCGGGGATCCGCGGCCAGTACCTGGTTGATGCGCCAGTCCATCTTCGAAAAATCATATTCCCCCGGGGCCGGCCAGTCAAAAAAGATCGGTACGAAATGTACATGGACACCTCGCAGTGAGATATTTTTTAAGCTGCCCTTAACCGTTTCCTCGAATAATTGATCTTGGTCGAGTTCTGTCGGTTTGTATGTCGTAAAGGGTACGGGGCTGCCGTCAATAAAGAGCGTCATGGCCCCGTTGTGGGGCTTAAGCTCGGCATTTGTCAACGTTGTCTCTTCAGGGAGATTACTCATTACATTTTTCATACTTTAGCTCTTTCTCAATAAGAATGGGTCTTACAATTTCTTTCCAAAGTTGATAACCTTTTTTGTTCATGTGCAAATCATCATCGAGGAATAATTCTTCTCGAAGGTGTCCGGAGCCGTCGAGCATTTTATCGGCGGTGTTGATATAGGTGAGCCGGTCATCTTTCTTACATGCTTTTTCAAGAAAATGATTGGTCTGCTCCATGACACGCTGCAGATTCCACCTGGCCATGCTCGGTTTGACGGAAATAACATAAATTCGGGTCTCCGGCAGTTCTTGGTGAATTGTCTCGATAACATCAAGAAACAGGCTCTCGATTTGTTTCGGGGCAAGGCCTTCCGCAACGTCATTGTCGCCTTCATAGATCAGAACCGCCCTGGGCTTGTATTTCAGGACGATTCGGTCCATGTAATACAGCAGCTCATTGAAGGTACTGCCGCCAAAGCCGCGGGGTATGATCGTCAGCGGTTCCAGATCCTGCTCGATGGTGTCGTGCCAGCCCCGCATACTGGAACTGCCCACCGCGACAATCGCGCCCTCGGGCGGTGGTTGCTTGCGGTCCTGCTGTTCGAATGCGAGGATTTCAGACTCCAGGCGGTCCGGGTGCCGGAAGCATCCGGCTTGGTGAGGATACTGCCAGGATTTGGAGAATCCGGCCTGCTGCCAGTCTCGGCGTCCGGATTGATAGATCAGGTACTGGCTGCATGCTGAGATCAGATGCGCGTAACCTCCTGAATCGGCCTTTTCTGCCATCCATTTGGCCTGTACATCGATGTCCGCCGTAATTTCCGGGTAATACAAAAAACCTGTCGGAATATATCCAAGTGTCTTAAACACCTTGTGCCAGACCGCGATGCCGCCTTCAATTTTATCAAGAAAATTTCGATAAATACGATCTTCACCGGACAGTGTAAATAGATCAATTCGTTTGCTTTGGTCGCCAATGGAAAGATATCCGCTTTCGACCGCCGTCGTCCAGGCTGCCTGTTCCTTGGCTATCTGGTAGGGGATTTGGACTTCGATGGTATTTTTCCCTGCTCGGTTCATGTATTTGATATCCGCAAGCATCGGCTGATTGTCATGGTTAAATACTTCCACATTTCCGCTTTTCTTTATGTGGATCGTGATTTTCCGCGCCTCTGCGCTCTTGTCGCAATACACGTAAAAGGTGTTTTCAGGCTGTGGGCTTTCCAGTCGCAGGCACAGTTTCCAGGGGGTACTGGCGGCTTGTACTTTTGCAGAGCCAATATGGAATGGTTCACAGTAGGTTAGATTCTTCTCGCTGTCCGAAAAACGAATTCGGATCGAATCCGGGGTTTTCTGCTCGGCGATGCGTTCCCAGCAGCCGGGCAGGGCATCGAGCATCTGCAGGCCGATGGCGGTGTAAATCATGGCCTGACAGCCGCCGCGGCTGCCGTCGGTATGCTCGGGATTATCACTTTGGTACGTGACGAATTTGCCGTTTTCCATATCACGGGCCCACAGGTCCAGGTTGTTCACGCCCGGAATCGGCCCGGTGACATCATACCAGTAATCATTGGTTACCCAGAAGGACCAGATGCGGTAAAGCAGTTCGCTTGCCATTTCCGGAGAGACTTTGCCGTTGGATTTGACCAGTTGGGAATGGTAGTAAAAAGCTTCCTCGTCTACATAACAGTTGCACCAGGACCGATCCGGCTGCCGCAAATTCTTAAACAGCCATCCGACGGTGGGGTACTTGCCGAAAAGTGTGGGGATTTCATTTCGATATTCGTTATTTTGATTGCACACTGCCGCCGCGGAAATGATGGCCGGAACCCTGCCGAATCCGCGTTCCGCCCGTTCCTGCTGAAGGTACTCTGCGGCCAGTGCGATGTCCGGATCACGCAAAAGCAGCCAGCTCCTTGTGAGCATAATTGCCAGGTCCTGGGCCATGTGGTTGCTGCACCCGCAGCTAAAACCGTTGAGTCGATTATCCTCATTTTGCTTGCCGTGGATCAGATAGTAGTCCACACGGCTTCGGCCTCCATTGGGATTTCCCGCCGGATCGAGGCTAAGCGAAGCCCCGTCATCCCACCAGTAGGGCACCCATCCTTTTTTTCCCATATACACCCAAACCCTGCCAAAAGTATGCCCGGCGGGGTGGATGCGTTTTGTCGGGTCCAGGGCCGCCGCGAAAAGCGAATCGCTGTGCAGCAGCATTTTCAAGTAGAAAGGCATTTGCCAGTTGGTCAAAAAATCCCTGTAATAGTGATCCTCTGTAGCGGTATATGCCTGGGCCATGGCAGCGGCGTACCAGGCGCCGTCGTGCATGGTGTCGAGCCCTTCACCCTGGATCCACTGGCCAAGCTGGCCGATTTTATTCATATCCACGTATTCATAGACCATGCCCCGCTGCGGGGAAATCGGGTCTTTTTTCAGGTGATATTTCTCTACGGCCAGGGCCATTTCCTTCATAAAGCTTTCGACATGTTCGGTGGTCAGTTTTGCCGGAAGGTCAAGCTCGACGGTCTGCGCGAACAAAGAGCTGATGCATAGAGGAAGGCATAAACAGATAATGGACAGGTTTCTTGACATGGATATTTTTACCTCTGCTTATCTACTTTGACATATCTATCGTTTGGGCCGTATGTTTGCCGGAAAACAATTCAGTGATGACGATTTTTTGCGGTACGAAAACGGATCGGCCAAGGGGAATTTCCACTTCAAGCTTACCCTCAGAAGTTGAGCGGTACAATTCTATGGGGGGCTGGCCTTTTTTATGCAATTGAATTTTCACAGGCACCGCTGCCCGCAAAAGGCGCTGGTCCGAGGTATGCACCACAGCCGTCAGAGAAAGTTGATTTTGCTGTACCTTGGCTGTTTCGATATCAATGGAATCCACCCGATTTGGCGAGAGGGCAAATACCTCCCACCCGCCGGCAGGGAGGGAAACATCAATCGTACACGGCATATCGCCTTGAGAGACCATTCGGGACTCTTCAATGTCATACACAACGTCAGGCAGATTCCGGCAGATAACTGTAAAAGCATTGGGAGAATCTTCGTCGCAATTGTATACAAACAGGTACTTCGTATCTCCGTTGGCCATCAGGGTCCAGGCGGCTTTCGTGCTGTCAATTGAAATATCGGGAGACACTTGCGGCAGGATCATTTCCTGAACAGGCCCTATCGCTCCGTTGATATAAGCCTCGCTCATTTGCCGCTGTTTTCGATAATTCTGTTCAGTCGGCATGGCGGTGGGCCTTTTTCCGGCACCGACATCGCGGTGCCAGGCGGCGAAGTCTACCGGCAGGATTTTGGCGCCTTTGATCTTGACCTTTGCAGACTGATCCATAAAGACCTGTCCGCCTTTGGCGATATATTTTTCCAGCTTATCCACAACCGCCTGGCGGGAGTAAATCGCACCCGGCAGCAGGACGGCTTTTTGTTTAAACAGATCGTCGCTGAGCAACTGCTTTTCCGTCACAAACTCGGGATAAATTCCCGCCCGCATAACAGACGGACACGCTATGTC
>CAYVUI010000052.1:0-29840 GCA_964454745.1 uncultured Pirellulales bacterium
TTCTGTCCTTTTCTCCATACCAACTCAAGTCGATCCCGCTTTCATTACGACGTAAAGTTATATCTGGTGCCGAACGAAGGCTTACAAAATTAACCTGGATTGAATCGGTTTCAAATGACTCATCAAAATCTAATTTACTGCTCCACAGTCTCATTTGAACCACTATATCTGCGTGCGAATCTGCAGAACCCTGGTTTTCTTCAATAGTATGGAGATCTATATGTTGGGTTAGCTCGGAATAATCAAAGGTTGTTTGATAATTGTCTGCGTCCTGAGAATCAGGGTCCCAGAGACGAATATCATAGTTGCTGTCTTCCTTGTACAAGGCTCCTTCGATATTGGCAGTAAACCAGGGCCAAGCAGTATTGGTAAGTTTGGCATGAATTTTATATTTTGACGGCCAACCATGATTACCTGTTGGTATTTCAAGCTCATTTGCTTCTGTAGCGCACCAAATATCAATATCCCCAATTGATGTCCCAAACCCTTCGATCGCACCTATATCTTTTGTAATATGCGCTCCCTTATAAGTTCTGACCCAATAGTAATAAACAGTATCATCCTCTGGGGGGACAGGGTCGGTAAAAGTAATGGATGCGTTCGTAGTTATCTCAGGCCAGTCCGTGATACAAACAGCAGATGAAAGATCATCTTCTGTATTCCGCCAAACTTCATAAAATGTAGTATCAGCTTGAACGTTAGAGAATAGCAGAAAGAAAACAATAACAATTAAGCATGATTTGAAAATTCTTTTAGACTTAGTTTTCATCACTTCCTCAGAAATAGTTATATCAATAAGCACATAAAAAATGTCCTAACACTAATATAAAAAAGAGGTTACATTTTACTAAAAGGCGACTTGCTTGTCAAGTTAGGATTTCGTGGAGACATTCAATATAGGGGATGTTGGCAGCATAGATTGTTGTGCCTATAATTCCCGTTTTCAGGCAAATTAGAGCGGTTTTGAGGCATGTAAAATTATTTTTCTGGTGGAATATATTCTTATATGGACAAAAAGTTTAGATGTGTCGCACAAGTCCTCCGTTGGTAATGGACGCAGTATCGATTTATTGGCCCAAAGACCTGGAGAAAAGATCGCTATAGAAATCGAAACCGGCAAGTCGGATATTAAAGCGAATATCGAAAAAATATCACCTTCAGATTTTGATAAAGTAATATTTATAGCCACTTCTCCCGCCGCAATTGCAAGTTGCAACAGACATAAAGCTCTAATATCTGAAAACACGGAAATTTTCTCTTGGTTGGACCTGTGAAACAGCGACATCTTACAATTAAAACATAGCCATCCTCTAATAAAACCTTAACATTATTCGATTAACATAAGTATGGCTTAGTGTATAATTTTTGGATAGACTATATATTCATATCAGGAGATAGCCATGACTTTTGGTCCTTTATATGAGAAATTATTCATAATAGTGTTTTTGGCAACATGTTTTTTATCCATATCGGCTCAAGCAGCGGATATTCAAACATCCATTAACGAAGGAGTTCAATGGCTCGAAAGCGAGCAGGATCCAAATGGTCTCTGGGTAATTGATCACTCAGGCTTAATGAATGCAATGGCGGTTCAGGCGTTCATCGCTACAGGTCGGACTGATTCAAGCAGCTATCAACCTGTTCTTGATCGTCTAATAGAGATACAAAATGCAAATGGCAGTTGGGACAATGACATATTAAGCACATGCGAAGGTGTGAATTCTCTCATAAAAGCAGGCTATGCATATTCAGATGGAAAGATTCAAAGTGCGATGTACTGGATCAGACAACAGCAAAGGGATGATGGAAGCTGGAACGGTACGCCTCCGGAGACTGCTGCCGGAATGATTGGACTTTTGCTTGGCGGAGAATCAACAAATTCTACTGCAATTACAAAAGCTACTCAATATCTATTGGACACTCAAAATGGAGATGGGTATTGGGGCTATTATCCTGGCGATGCCAGTAAAACATATATTACGCCATCTCCTGTTATAGCACTTATGCGAGCAGGCTATGCGCAAACTACAGAGGTCAATAATGCATTGCAGTATTTAAAAACCCGTACAGATTACGATATTGTAGGCGGCTGTTGGTTTTCATCTGCTGCATTTATCGAAGCTGGAGAAAATACATATATAAATTTATGTGCTAATGGCATGAAAGACTCACAATTGCCTGATTGGGGTTGGGGATATCCTGAAGTAGGAAGTGAAGCTTGGTATACTTCTTATTCTGTTACTTATCTTGCCCTTTCGGGCGATTCAAGTAGCGAACTAGATAATGGTATGGACTGGATTGAGAATCATATTGATGACCAAAACTATCTTGCCGGTGGAAAAGCGAAAAACACCGAGATTAACTGGTGCATCACTGGCTTAATAAAAGATGACCCGAATTCACCTGCTGCACCAAATTCTATTAATCTTTTATTGGACCAGGCCTGTTCTGATGGAAGCTGGTACATCCATATGAATAAATGTAGCGGTACTCCCCGTGACACCGGTCCTATTCTGTGGCTGCTTGGTGAAAGCCTGGTTGATCCCTATCATACAACTATGCAAAATGCTGCTGCATATCTCTTGAACGGCCAGCTTTCAGATGGAGGATGGGGCGTCTTTCACAGCAGTAATACCAGTCACATTAGCTTTTCAGTTTACGCTATGCTTGGATTGGCTTCTGTTGGATATGATAGCTCAAATGCCAATGTAACCAATGGTCTTGGCTATATAGATGCACAAAGAAATTATGACAATTGGGGAATAACTGAATATACCGCCTTGACAATCCTTCTTTTTAATACATTAGATGTCGAACCTGACATAACAAATCTGGCAATTGACTGGCTTTTAAGGCAACAAAATTTTGATGGCGGCTGGGGAGAATTAAAAGGAAAATCCAGCAATGTATCTGACACATGCTTTGCCATACTTGCTCTAAGTGACTGTAATTACACTGGAACCGAGGTAGACCGTGGTGTTGGATGGCTGTTGGCTGCTCAGAGTGAAGAAGGTGCTTGGGGTAATGTTGCGAATGATATAATTACCAACGAAGTAGCAACATCTAAAGCTATTTGGGCTTTGAAAAGTATTGGCATTTCTGAAACTCCCTTTGATGTCAATATAATCACAGATAAAGATGCTTATGCTCAAGGCGAGGCAGTCGAAATTACTGTAACATCCTCGGTAGATATTTCACATGTTACAGGCTTGCTTACTAATCCAGATTCATGGGTAGGCCCGTTGTTCTTTAGTGATGATGCCCCGAATATGGTCGCCAGTTTCGATTCGACTCAATGCTCACCTCCAGGCACATATACAATAAGTACTAATGTCACGGCTTCTGACGGTCGAGTGGGCTATGCTGTAAAAAGTTTCGACATCTGGTACAATGCCCCCGTTGAGGGCGACATAAACGGTGACAACAAAGTTGATTTAACAGACTTAGCCATTTTAGCGAGAAACTGGTTATCCAGTAAATAAAATAAGTATTGTCATAGGTTGCGAAGTGTTAGTATTTGGGCTTTTAGTACAACTCATTTGTAATATCGACCTTTTATGCAGGAACTATAGCACTGGCTGCTGTAATTGATGATAATCTTTTGTATTTGGCTATGCTTTCCGTGAATTGGTTTGATGAGAATTGTGGTATGTGCAATTGCTCTGGTAGATGCTTGACATTTACAGTCTGATTTAATATCATTAAGTTCCGTTGTATTGTGGACTTATGATGTATTTTCTATGTTGAATAACATTGTTTTAATTGCTTGAATAATATTCGGAGGTTGTGATGAAAAGAGCTTGCTTATTTTCAATTCTTGTATGTACCTTATTTGCACAATTGGCCTTTGGTGCCGGGGGGACGCTTCCCGGAAACGGTACCGAAGAGAATCCATACCTGATCGAAGATTTAGATGATTTTGATGCCTTTGCGGATACTAATAATGCTGGGACCTATTGGTCAATAGGTATTTATACAAAATTGATGTGTGATATTGATCTTTCTGGGAGAAATTATACATCTGCTGTTATAGCCCCTGATACATCCTCAAGTTCTAAGTATCAGGGCGAGTCTTACAGAGGTTATTTTAACGGCAATAGTTTTGAAATAAGAAATTTATCGATAGATAACTCAGGGACAAACAGTAATTACCTGGATTATCTCGGTTTATTCGGACTTATTTCGGATACTGCGAGCATTCTAAACTTAACACTATCAAATGCTGTAATTGTATGTGGCCCATCAAGTGAAGTTGCCGGAGCTATCTGCGGAGAAAATTTTGGCCTCATCGAAAATTGCGATATTACTGTAACTATTTCAGGTGAAAAACAGTTTGGTGGAATTTGCGGAGGTAATTTAGGAGTCATACAGAACTGCAGATGCTCTGCAGAATTATCAGGTCTAAGTCAAATCGGAGGACTGTGCAGTGGAACCGGAAATGGCGGACAGATACTACGTTGTAGCGTGAATGCGAATATAACAGGTTCTTATGAATCCTGGAGCATTGGAGGATTTTGCGGTGAAAACAGAGGTGCAATTAATGACTGCTATGCCACTGGTTCTGTTACAGTGGGACTCAATTGTTATGGCGTTGGAGGATTTTGCGGGCAAAACAATACCACAATCATCAATTGCTATTCTACTGTTTTTGTGGATGAGTACGGTCAAGATTTAGGGGGCTTTTGTGGACAGAATCCCGCCGGTCTTTCTGCAATTCATAATTGTTTTTGGGATATTACCACATCCAGCCAAACGACGAGCAATGGAGGCACCGGTCTGACAACCTCTCTGTTGAAAAGACTGGAAACTTTCACTTCTGCAGGGTGGGATTTTAGCGATACCGATGGCGACCCGGCTGATTGGCAGATGCCTGACAATGATTATCCTCGTCTTGCGTGGCAAACATTGCCGGTCAATACTCCGTATTCTGTTACCGGCGAATATTGGTATGGCATGCTGGAATCAGATATGTCATCCGGTGGTGTCGGCACGCATTCCGGGCAGGCGACTTTTACAGAAGCTAATATTTCACAGCAGTTTAATGATGATGCAGGAAATGATGTGAACGAATCAGTATCTATCACGGACAGCTATGTCGATGAGGATGGATGGCTGAATGTTGAGCTTGACGGCGGTGAGTTAGTAACTTCAATCCCCGGCAAAAATCTGATTACTTCAATCAATCGGCAAGTCGATCCGGAAAATGACCTGAGTTCATATATCTATGCTAAAAAAGCCATTGGGATTTCCGAACAGGATATCATCGGCGAATACGCTGCTTATAGTCATTACCTCAGTGTTTCAGGGACAAGTTCAGATGCCGAGATTGGAGTGGTTCTATTTTATTATGATCATACATGGGCTTTCTTTGGCCAGGACTCCGACGGGACTTACGATTTTACGACAGGAACGTGGACATTAGACTCTGTGAATGCGATTCTTGAAGTCGATACAGATGATGGCCCATTGACATATTTTCAGGTCGGTCAAAGCGGCGTAATGATGCATTTTGATAACGATCCCGTTGAAGATGACGATCTCGGTTTTACGATTTTGCTTAAAAAAGGGTTTGACAGAAGTTATGAAACGGCAGCGGGCAGATATTTATATCAGGAGTTTATAACTGATGTATCGAATAAGGCTCCTGAAACAGGCTGGGGCGTTTTGACAATAAATTCCGATGGTACATGGTCAATTACTCAATCATTCAATGACGGTTCTTCGGGCAGCTCTTCAGGGATGTATTTAATTGAGGACGATGGGACAATATATTTCTATGATCCTGATGATCAAATAGGATATGAGGCAACACTTTCACAAGATAGCCAATTATTCATGCTCGCAATTATGGGTCAGGATGGAGATGTTGGCATTGGCATCGCTCAACGATCCTCTGATTGCAACGGAAATGATGTCGTAGATATTCTTGATATTCCCGGTGATGCGACCGGCGACGGAATCGTTAACCTTTTGGACTTTGCTAAACTTGCAGAGAATTGGCTGGATGAGAATTGCGGTATGTGCAACTGCTCTGATTTCTCATGTAATGGTGAGATTGATTTTGATGACCTGAATATTTTGACTGCCAATTGGCTAAATCAATAGTCGATTGTCCCGCTACCCTCGAAATATCGGTATTATGCATAATTGCTTCAGGTACAATATATTCTTCACCATAGATTTTATGGGTGTAGTCGATGATTACTCCTCCGTACGACGGTAAAGTGAATGCCGGGTAGATTGTCTGGTATTGCCCCTTGTCCTCGACCACCATGGGATGTCGATACAGAAATGGAATTCCGTACAAGTCAAGCAGATTGCCGATTTGAGCGTCTTGTTGACTTTGATATTGCGGCTCAAGATCGACAATGCAGTCATCAATTGATTCATTTGGCGACATTTGTATTTGCACCTCCTAAGCTTTTGTCGATTTGCCTGGCAAGATCTGAGATTTTACTTTCTGCCTGCTGTATTTTTCTAAGCAGTCTGCTGTTGTGCTCCTGGAGCTTTTCGGCTTCCTTCAGCAGATTTTCATATTCCTTGAAATGATACTGCTCCATAGCCAATTTGGCCCGTTTGGTCAGTTCTCTGATTTTCAATTCAAATTCAGCGACGGCTTTATCGAGCCTTGCCAGTCTATTATCCATATCCAGTTCTTGGTATCGCTTTTTGATCTCCCAGGAAATCATTTGCTTTTTGTCACGGGTAGTATGTCTGGACAGGTGTTTCAGTTCTTTGATCCGGGCGAGATGCCCTTCACGCATACGATAGGCCTTCTTTCTTAGGCCAGCCAGTTGACCGGTCAGGAATCCTTCAGGCGGAAGCAGGCGTTTGATCTGCTTGATGATATCAGGCATTTCATTCGGATATGACTTGACCAAATCTGTATCTTTACGCAGTTTTCTTATTGCCCCGGTGATCTGGCCGGAAAGGGAACGATCCCTGTAGATTCGGGCGATATCGCCGTCTATTTCACTGGTTTCATATCGACTATAAGATGGTGTGTAAGATGATGAAGCTGAAGGCCGCTGATGTGAAACATGTACCAGCAATGTCAGCATTCCAAATATGAACGCGAATGAAATTAGGCTGAAAAAATACTCAAGATCGATAGGTGATCGCATTCCCGAAAATAAAAACAGGATCAGACATGCCGCGACTGCAAAACCTCCGCCAGCCCAGGAACCTCCGGTTTGTTTGAGCGATTGAAAGACAACCAGGAACATGATAATCAACGCAAAGATGATAGCAATCGGGCCAAGATTCCGGACAGAAACATTCTTCTGGTATTCCCACCACACCAAGCCGGTTGAAAGAGCCAGTCCCAGAGAAACAGACAGCCCTATCGAAGCTCTTTGATGCTGGAATCGTTTATTGAAAACGGCATAGATCAGAGATGTAAAAAACGTGAAAGCTAAAAAATAATCGAACAGTAAAGAATTGAAAAAATTGCCGCCAGGTATAAACCAGAATGGATTTGTCAGTCTCATACCATTTAACAGTAGGTATAAGTATTTAATCTTTTCCATTTCAGGTAATCGAAATGCTTATAAATCAAGTCTGATTTACCACTGTTTAATCCTCACATATAATGTGACTTTGCTGGGCAAACCGTCTTTTCTCAATGAAAAGTATCCGGTTTGCCCGAGGATTTTCGTACATGAAAGTTTGGGAGTATTCCTGTGACATCATGAAGCGATTCCTCGACGAGAAAACCGGATTGGCACAACGCCAGCCATGATTTGAAATAGCTGATTCTCCGCATTCTGAAATCATCAAAAAATTATCAAAATGCCATTGTCGTGAAGAGTCGAAACGCAGGACTTGAGGTTAAGATGTATTTGTCAGAATTGATATTGCGAAAGGACATAAGTAATGAATGGTAATACGCCATATCTTAACCGGCTTTTGTCAGGCCCCAGGAAACGGATCAAAGTTCCGCATGATGTTTCACCCTTGATTGAATCTACAATGGAAGGGATTGCCGGACCCAGTGATCATTCCAGTATATATGATATGCCGATCACATACGCTCCTGAAATGCCTTTATACCAGCAGCCCGCACCAGTGGCATGGTTCGAAGATATGCCGATGCCGGTGACACCTGTCGCGATGCATCCTGAACCGATGCCTGAAATGAATGAACCGCAAGTTCCTGTTAACTATGAGTCGGGCTTACTGACCCAGGAAATGTTCGAGATGTTTATGGAGGCGGCATTAATTCAGGCACCCGAAATTAGTCCAACTCCAGTCCAAATGGATCAGGGACTCAATCCAGAAATGAATATTGCTGCCCTGGAAGAAATGGTCAGCGGATTCGATTTGGCAGGAGTTTCTCCAACTCCTTCAGCTACAGATGAAATTGAACAGGAAATCCAACAAATTACCCAGGAACCGGGCTCATCGCTTCCGGAAGCAATGGAGTTGCTTTCTCAGATCGATCCAACCCTTATGCTGGTTGATCCGGTGCTGATGGAACAGCACATGTTAATGCCCAACCCCATGATGATGCCCGGGCCTGGTTTTTAATAGATCGTTGTACTATGTTTTCCTTTAGCTCCCGGACGGTCCGGGGGCTTTTTTTATGCGCAGCATTAATCCTTGATGACACGCTTTGCAAGTCAGAGCGTGTCATCGCTATTTATGAAAGTGAGGTGAATTTATGCAGGAAACAATTTGTGCAAAAGTTAATCCCAGACTCTTGAGTAAGGCGGACCGATTGTTTACCGGTTCGATTGAGGGACGTATTATCGAGATCCTTCAAAATGCAAGAAGAGCCGGTGCGACAGAAGTAAGAATTACCAACAAAGATGGGCTGATAACCGTTCAGGATAACGGCAGCGGAATAAATGATTTCCAGAAATTGCTGGATTTAGGCGGCAGCGGCTGGGACGAAAAATTGGAAGCCGGAGAAGATCCTGCCGGTGTCGGATTGTTTTGTCTGGCTCCAAGGGAAGTAACTATTATCTCCGGGACCAGGAAGGCGGTGATATGTAAAAACGGCTGGACCGGACAGCAGGTCAGTATTAATAAGGCCAAAGAAGCCGTAAATGGAACGATTTTGCAATTCAGGGATGAAAAGCCCTGGGATCAGGAAACGGTTGAAAAACACGCTGTATTTGCCGGTATCAGGGTGATTGTAGATGGCAAGATATGTCATACCATGCCGTTTTGCAGTCAGGATGCTGCCAATTACTCCGAAATCGGCTGTCAGATCGAGGTAGTATCCGAGGTTTCCAAGTATCATCGTCAATGGATGAGCTATTACTACCGAAGCAAAGTTCTGGTAAATTTCCACGGACAGATCGTGGAACTGGATTACTGGCCCGGTCAGGTCAACAGCAGCATTCACATCCTGGTCGATTTGACCGAGCAGACACAGATACGACTGATGCTGCCTGCCAGAACGAAGCTGGTGGAAAATGAAGCCCTGAAGAGACTCAAAGAGGCGATTGAAATAGAGTACTATCGCTACTTTCAGAGCCAAAAAGAGCACAATCTGCACTACGATGAATATTTGCGTGCCAAAGAACTGGGGATCGATCTGCCCGAGGCCAAGCCCCAATATGGCGTCGGTTTGATTCGGGATGAATATGGTATGGCAATCGAAATGTCGGCGCCGAGTAACTTCACGTTATCTGAAGGTTATCTGTGTATCGATGGCGACCTGGACGATGAATACGATCCGGATAATGTTCATTTACTGGCAGCCCTGGGAACATTCAATTCAAAGCCGTTTGTGCCCGTTACAATCCATTCGGGATATCGCGGTTACAGTTGGGCAAAGCTGCCAAAAGTAACTTCTGTCAAGGTCACAGCCGGAAAACAGCGGTTGCGTCAGATGGTATTGAGCAAAGATCTGGTATGCTGTGATTCTCTGACTATCGAGGTTTGCACATCTGACGACATGAAATTCACATCTGAAGTTTCGATGGCCGTGGTGAATGAGCCTCCAACAGGTAACTATAAATGGCATAATGAAGCGGTCTATATCACCGAAGCTGCACGGAGAGAATTGAATTATGACAATCTCTGGTACCACCTGGGCGGCTTCAACGATGAAGGTGATAGCTACGAGACCCAGCAATACTATGTCGAGCAGGAATTGGATGCTTTCTGGAGCGACCTGATCGGTCCACATGAGCAGCTTCGTCATGATCTGGTCAAACGCATCAATCAGCACTACTGCATTTCCGGCAAATGGCAAAAGACCATTATCGAAGAAAACGGAATAGTTCGTATCATGCATAAGGACGGTAAAACTGAAATAGTCAGCCCGCCCGAAGCAGAGTAAATCAAGCAAATAAGTCAAATTGTTTAAGCCCATCTCCTGATGTCGAGAGATGGGCTTTTTTGTTAACCCATTTAAAGAAAGGTAAGGTGATACTATGGCTTGGAGACCAAGTGAAATGTTGATCGAAGGTATTTTGGATAATACCCAAAACGGAAAAGTTACCGGCTGGATGAAATTCGCCGGGATGAAAGAAGATGTGAAGTATGATCTGGATGGAAATTTCCACAGGGACATTCGCGGCGCAAAAGTAAGGCTTCGCGGTGATGGAGAATCTGCCAATCCGCATGAAGCAGAGAAGTACATGGAAGGCTTTGCGATTTTGCAGGAAGGCAAAGTAGGCGACATGACAGCTGGAAAGGAACCGGTCGATTATGTGAACTATCCCTATTTTGAGCACTACGGCCATGATAATGGACGAGTGGTTATCGAGCTTGAGCCGGACCAGGTTGAGATACTCTCACCGCCAATCCCGGCAATCGAATCTGACCCTATCAGCAGGAAGCAGCAGGCAGAGAATATGGGAGAGTTTCTCAGCAGTCTTGCATCAGGCATTGGAATCCCGCAGGAAAATGCCATCGCAACCGGAAATACGGTTGCTGTAGAGCGTGCTAAAAAAGTTGTTGCCAACGACAAAATCCGAGGGATGAAACTGTTTCCCAGGGAAGTTCGAGAAACAGTACCTGATCTGTATGCTCAGGATGGAAAAGGCGGCGAGACTGTTGCGTATGTCAAGTTCTTTACCCCATCAAGTTCATGGACATGGTACGTCGTTGGCGGTGAACCGGTATTGGATGAATCTGGAAAAGAACTGGACTACAGATTTTTCGGCTTGGTTGACGGCTTTGAAAAGGAGCTTGGCTATTTTATGTTAAGCGAGCTTGAAGAGGTCCGTGGTCCTATGGGATTGCCGATAGAACGCGATCTGTACTGGAGGCCTCAAACATTGGGCCAAATCGCTCCCGAGAAATTCGAAGGAGGTGAATAGCCGTGAAATCCAAAAGTATCTGGATGGCAATGGTCAATGACTGCGATACGGTTGTGTTTGCCCAGGGCTGCCGTTCCAAACGAAAAGCTGAGTCAGCGATTGTTTCGTATCTTCAAAAAAACAAAAACTTCGATGGTAAGGATTTTGGTGAAGCCTGTTTTTGGATTGGCGAACATGACCTGAGATTGGATCTGATGGTTTTTGATATGAAGCCGGAAGATTTCAAATCGGTCTGGAATGACCTGGCATTGTTTCGTGACGATTTGCCGCTTAAGGAAAAGGGCTTGTACCGCGTGGTCTATGAGATCGATGTCGGTGCGGACAGTGCTGTCGAAGCGGCTAAAACTGTTCATGAGATAATGACCGATTCGGATTCAATGCCGCCGGTCCTGGATGTGATTGACAGTAAAGGAACTAAAATCAGAATCGACCTGAGTAAAAGAAGATAACTCAGGCCATATCTAATCAGGGTATCTGGTTGGCTCATTTAGCAATCAGATACCCATATTTGTGAGGTGTATCTATGAAAACATTTACAAAAATCACTGTTGGTTTTGTCACACAAACCTTTGAAAAAGATAAGTCAGGAAAATATGTCTGTTCGGAACAAGAGTTTATCGCCGGTGATACTGTTGACTACGAAAATGTTGACGGCGATAAGATAACTCCTCCTGAATATAAGTATCAACCATTTGAAATGGCTCTTCCCTGCCGGATCACACAGAGGCCGACATTGGGTTTATTGGAAGCCCAACTGCTGGAAGCATGTATGACGCTTACCTCCTATACGATGGACCTGCTTTACCGATTGGATGACCAGGTGAACATCAATGATGTCGATGAAGTGCAGCAAGCAAGAGATGTAATCGAGAAATACAGAACAGGTTATTCAACCGACACGCCGCAGCGATATGAAATAACTATCGAGGAACAGGCTCAAGACTTTTCGCCAAAGACAATCAAAGTGAGTCTTCTTGTCGAGAATGGACAACTATGGTTAAAGCCGGAAGGTTACGGTGAAAAATGTACCGAAGAC
This sequence comes from uncultured Pirellulales bacterium, assembly GCA_964454745.1. Lineage (GTDB taxonomy): Bacteria > Planctomycetota > Phycisphaerae > Sedimentisphaerales > Anaerohalosphaeraceae > CAYVUI01. The sequence continues at coordinate 12,316 of CAYVUI010000052.1, forward strand.
GGTGAAGGTTCACCGATTGGCGTTGAGATATGGCACGGCAAACTTCGTCTGATCGCTTTTACTGACATCGATTCAGAAGATCCGCAGATAATCAAAATGGAAAACGCACGGGAAGAACTCCGAAAAGATTAAAGCGTTAACACATCTATTAATTTAATTGAAAGGATAACTATGAAAAGACACGGAACCACTGCGCGCAGTCCGCCTTTGCAGGTTAATCAACAAGACTGCAAAAAAAACAAACAAATAATTTTAACAATTTAACGAAAGGAAAGTATCATGAGAATTCTCTATGTAAACAATCACGGTGGCGTGTGATTCGTTTGTCTGAAACTTGTGTGAAGTAATATCCTGTCACACAAGGGGATAGACAGCTAAGCCAGGCGTTTGGCTTAGTAACTTGACTTTTGTGTAGGTGTGATTCCTACCCCTCAGGTGTTGAGGTGACAGCGTTCCCCGATGTCGGCGGCCTGACAATCGCCGGTGTGATGCGGTGGGAACTAAAGGCGGTAACCCGGAATCTGGCCGGGAATCCCGTCGAGAATAGCTGGATATGGGCAGGCATACGAACCTGTGTTTGAACTGTCGTCAGGTTGTGTGGGCTTAGCCAGATTGACAAGCCCGCTCCCAAAATGGGAATGGATGGAGAGTCCGGACATGTACCGCCTTGCTCCGGAAACACCCTCGTACCCATCCCGGCAGACAGCAGGGTCCTAAGTCCAGCGGCAAACGGAAGTCAGGAACGAAGTAACTCCTGTAAAGCTCTCAGGTGCGTAGCCTGAGCAGGCAGTCAACCGCATGCTTTACAGTGGGAAAGATTGCTTCAGAAGCCAATGCCTTCGGGAAAGCCGAAGGATATGCTGACGGAAGCACAGTAAATGTAAGGTAGAAACAGTAATTAGGAGTGAAAATGCCATGAACACAAAAAGGTATGGATGGAATACCATTGACTGGCGTAAAGTCAAGGTCGATGTATTCAAGCTTCAAAAGCGTATCTATCGAGCTTCAAGTTGTGGTAATACAGAAAAAGTCCACAGACTCCAGAAGCTACTGTTAAAGTCCCGTAGTTCGGTACTTTTGGCGGTGCGAAGGGTAACGCAGGAAAACAAAGGCAAGCATACAGCAGGCATAGACGGCTTATCGTCTTTAAAAGTAAAAGAAAGGCTGAAGCTTGCGGAGAAGATTCTGCAAAATCCTTATGATACCAAGGTTAAACCATTGCGTCGAGTATGGATACCCAAGCCCGGCAAAGATGAAAAACGCCCTCTTGGTATTCCCGCTATAGAAGACCGTGCAAGGCAAGCACTTGTAAAATTGGCCATTGAACCAGAATGGGAGGCAAAGTTTGAGCCGAACAGCTATGGTTTCAGGCCTGCAAGGTCTTGTCATGATGCTATCGAAGCGATTTATAGGCAAATCCGTTTAGTTCCCAAATGGGTATTGGATGCGGATATTGCTGGGTGTTTCGATAACATAAATCATGAAGCTCTACTGGGTAAGCTTGGAACATTTCCCAAGCTAAGACGTGTCATCAAGGCATGGTTGAAGTCTGGCGTACTGGATAGCGGAACATTGTTTCCGACAGAAGAAGGTACACCGCAGGGTGGGGTTATATCTCCGCTTCTGGCAAACATTGCACTTCATGGTCTTGAAGAAGCCGTCAAGGATGCTTTTCCTAAGAACCGATTCATCAGGGAACAAAACCTGAATGCACGGTGGAAACCACAAATCGTTCGTTATGCAGATGATTTTGTGATTTTACACAGGGATAAGCAAGCTATTGAAAAAGCCCAGAAAATAGCAGCTGAATGGTTAAACGAAATGGGACTGGAGATGAAGCCAAGCAAGACGAGGATTGTACACACCTTGGAAAAACATGATGGACAGGTTGGATTCGATTTTCTCGGATTCAATATTCGTCAGTATCCAAGGAGTGAATCGTCTTGCATCAGGATTCCCAAAACAGGGAAGCCTACCGGCTTTACTCCAAGCATCAGGCCAAGTAAAGAATCCCAGAAGCGACTGCTTCAAAAGATTAAGCAGATACTAAAATCTAATCGGGCGGTCAGCCAGATTAGACTGATAAACCTGCTTAATCCTGTACTACGAGGCTGGGGTAATTATTACTCCAAAGTTGTTTCACAGGATGTGTTCGGAAGATTACATCATTTAATCTACGAACAATTGAGCGCCTGGGCAAATTATCGTCATCCTGATAAAGGTCACAAATGGATAGTACGAAAGTATTGGTCATTCAGTGAGAAATGGGAGTTTGGCGTGCGGAACAGAATTAAACTGGTCTGCTTGACTGAGATACCTATCAGACGACACGTGGGTCTGAGGGTAGTCAAAAGCCCATACGATGGCGATTGGGTTTACTGGAGTCAGCGATTGGGACAGTACCCGGATATGCCTAAAAGTAAATCAATAAGATTGAGGCTGCAAGATGGTATATGTTCTGGTTGCGGATTGCACTTCTGCCCTGATGATGAGATGGTAATTTTACATCTCGATGGAAATAACAGAAATTTCCACAGGGATAACATGACGCTTGTACATCGGCGTTGTGTGGCCACAGTAAGAGGTGTGCATATAGATGCAACATTTAACTGAGGAGCCGTATGAATGGAAACGTTCACGTACGGTTTTGAAGACGAGTACGAATCGCGAGGTTCGTGCTTAGTATAATGGTTTTGCGGATTTCATCAATGTCGATGAAGGAACATCAATCGAAAAACTCTTCAAGGAAAAGATGCCGCACGAAGAATCGCAGGACTATCTGATCAGGGTCAATCGTCAACCGGTTCCAAGAGACTATTGTCTAAAGGAAAACGACCGAGTGACAATAACCCCGACAAAAATTGAAGGAGCGCGACCTGTTCTTGCATAACAGGCCACGCTATTGACAATCATATTAACCATACAGGCCTCTGTCTATTTGCATTATAGGCAGAGGTCTTTTTTTGCGCAAGGAGATTTTTATGGAAAAACAAAAAAATCTTATCCGGCTTGCAAATATGATCTTAAACGCTGTTTGCGGCCTGAAAACACAGCATTTACAAAAAGTTCAAGGCGACATGGCAGACTTCTGCCAGAAATATCGTGATGCCTGTAAAGAATCGCATATGTTCAATATGGCTTTGGAACGAAACTGGACAGGTTCCGCAGAAAAGATCAAATCAAGAATCGCCAGAAACTTAAATGACTTTTCATATCATCTGCAGCGGTTCAAGGAATTGGTCAATTCCGATCCTCCAAAGCAGCCAAAACTTTCGGATATACTTGCAGAGCTGTATCAGATTGATCGAGACCTGGGTGAGTTTAAGTATGATTTGAAAGAAAAAACTCTTTCGATTATCACCGAGCCGGTCAGCCTGGATGATATTGGGTTTGGGTCATTTGAGATCAAGCTGGAAATTGATCATATTCAGAAACTCTACAGTGACTCACCATATCGGATAATTGCACTTGAACCAAATCCTGCGGGATCGGATTCTTCCGTCACCCACCCTCATGTCAGTAACGAAAGACTCTGCGAGGGAGATGGCCATTTGCCTATACGCAGATCTCTTGAAGATGGAAGGTTATGTGACTTTTTTACGATGATTGTAAATATCCTGCAAACCTACAATCCCGACAGTCCCTATGTCAGTCTCGATGACTGGGAGGGTGTATCGTGCTACGACTGCGGCTACACCATCTCAGGTGATGAAAGCTATTACTGTGAATATTGTGACAGGGATTATTGTTCGCAGTGCAGCACCTATTGCCAGTCATGCGATACGACCATTTGTTTGGGATGTGCTTATGAATGTCCCTCATGCGAAATGCCGGTTTGCAAAACTTGTACAGCGGCCTGTAAAGATTGCGAGGAGATATTCTGTAAGCACTGTTTAAATGATGATGGATTATGCAAGTCTTGTAACCAAGACAGAAAGGAAAATAGCAATGAAGAACAAGAAACAAATCCAGAAACCGTCACTACGGTTCAGTCCAACAGCATGGGCGAAGCTATTGTTCATGCGTGATATGACAGATAACGAAGTCGGCGGATTCGGCATAACTGAAGCTGATGATTTATTGTTTGTAACAGACTTTGCCCTGGTCAAACAGAAGGTAACTTGTGTTTCAGTTGCTTTTGACGATGAATCAGTGGCGGACTTTTTCGCTGATCAGGTCGAAGCAGAAAGACAACCTGAACAATTCGGGCGAATCTGGCTGCATAGCCATCCTGGAAATTCTCCAGAGCCGAGTATGACTGATGAAAATACATTTGACAGAGTATTCGGCAGATGTGATTGGGCGATTATGTTCATAGTTGCTCAGGATGGCAAAACATATGCAAAGTTGCGTTTTAATGTTGGGCCCGGAAGTGAAGTAAACATCCCTGTCTATGTTGATTACAGTGTTGAATTTGATGCAGCTGATTTTTCTACATGGAAAAAGCAATACAAAGCAAATGTCACTGAAGATACAACTTTAAGCTTAGGCAGCAAGAAAAAATCCCAACAGGAAGCTGAAATTGATATTTTCGGTGGCACCGATGTCTTTGAAGCGGCATCAGTCTCTGGTGAGGACTTAATCGGAGAGCTTGAACTGATGCATCCGGCTGAAAGGCAGGCCTTCATGGATGAACTTGCTGTCAGGAGCGACTTCTGGGATGAATATGAAAGCGAGGTGCTTTATGAGTAACGAAAGATATTCACGACAAGCAGATATTGTGCCCAGACAGAGAATCCTTGATTGTAAGGCAACCGTAATCGGTATTGGAGCCATCGGCAGGCAGGTTGCAATTCAATTAACAGCTATCGGTGTTCCAGTGCTGCAATTAATCGACTTTGACCATGTGGATGTTAGCAACCTTGCAACACAGGGATATATGCAAAAGGATATCAACCACCCCAAAGTTGATGTCACTGCTGAATATTGCAGACAGATCAACCATGATCTTCATGTAGAAGTCTTGTTGGACAGATTTAAAAGAACGACGCCGGTTGGCAATACAGTCTTCTGTTGCGTGGATAAAATCGATGTCCGAAAACACATCTGGGATTCTGTCAAGGACAACGTGAATTTCTTTGTTGATGGACGGATGAGTGCTGAAGTGTTGCGGGTAATAACAGCCTGCGATGATGACAGTAGGAAGTATTACCCACAAACATTGTTTACTGCCGAACAGGCTCATGCCGGCACCTGTACTGCAAAAACAACGATTTACTGTGCCAATATTGCAGCAGGATTCATGCTGGCCCAGTTTACCAAATATCTAAGGCTTTTGCCGGTCGATCCGGATATCCAGGTCAATCTTCTGGCTTCCGAGATCAATGTAGGTGAATGTTAGCATTAACTTTTAGCTTAGCGATAGTTCAAGTATGGCTATCGCTAAGCCCAATATAAGAAATGAGGTGAAAATATGTATAGTAAACAAGTTGATAAAAGATACCGGGAGCCAATGGTCAAATTCCTGAAAAACCATTTGAGATACAATTATGTTGAGTTCCGGATTATGCCGAGCAGATGAAGCAATTTCTTGTATAGACCTGATTTTTGCATGAGTGAGTATCAATAGCGCTTCCGGAACTCTGCATAATTCGAATATGTTGTTTTCTTTTCTTCTGGTGCTTTATACTGCCTTAGGCGTGTATAATAGACATATAGGACATTTTGATCCTTTCCAATCTATTACTTTATTTATGGAGGTCTATTATGAGTGTTGGTACTAACAATCCGTTTTTCGAAGAACCGCATGCGCTGAAACGTTGGAAACGAGGGCCATTGGCTCCATATATAGATGGATTTGCCAATCGGCTTTGTGGCCGTGGCTACGCTGCCGCCGTCGGACAGGATTATATCCGGTGCATTGGTCACTTAAGTATTTGGCTTGAACAGCGGGGTTTTGGCATCTCCATACTAGATGAGCACAGGATATACGACCATATCAACAACCTGAAGCACCACAGAGGCGTGCTCCTCAGCAGTGGTCCGCACCGATTATTCCTGTCATATTTACGGGAAACGGGGGTTATCAAGCAGCCACCGCCCCAAACGATGAGTAGAGTGGTCAGCCTCGTGAAAGAATACGTTGACTATCTACGGCAAGAGCGAGGACTCGCGAAGTCCACACTTGCGTATCGTCGCTCGGTTCCTCGTAGGTTTCTTGAGGAAAAATTTGGTCATGAACCTGTCCGAATCTCTCATCTAAAGGCACAAGATTTCATACGCTATATTGAGAAGCATAAATATGAATTTACTGTACAGACCCGAAAAAATATAATTCTTGTGTTTAGAGATTTTTGTAGATTCCTTTATCTGCGTGGGTATATTCGTCGAGACATCGCAGACAGCATTCCTCGAATTCCTTCCTGGAAAGGCACTCGCTTGCCCACTTATCTTAAACCATTCGATGTCGAAAACCTCTTGAGGGCATGTGACAGGGATACTCTTAAGGGCATGCGTGATTATGCAGTTCTGTTGTTGTTAATCCGTTTGGGACTACGAGCTGGCGAAGTATGTTCATTAACTTTGGATAACATTGATTGGGAAACCGGTCAGATTACAATCTGTGGCAAAGGGAGTAAACGAAATCGAATGCCGCTGCCTGATGATGTGGGTAAAGCTTTGGTAAAATACCTTCAGCATGGTCGCCCACCGTCTTCTTCGCGACGAGTATTCATTCGCATGCGGGCACCTTACACGGGATTTCAGGGATCCGATTCAGTTACACATATTGTGAAACAGGCATTGGAACGTGCAGGGTTAAACCCTCCACACAAGGGACCTCACTTACTGAGGCATACCTTTGCGACTCATCTACTAAATGGCGGAGCAACCTTGTCTGAAATTAGCAGGATGCTTGGACACGAGAATTCCCGCAGTACACTGATTTATGCACACATTGATATGAACAACCTAAAAAATGTAGCTCAGCCCTGGCCAGGAGGTGTGTCATGAAAAGTCCACAGACCGTTTTAACAGATTATCTCGCCATGCGTCGTTCACTTGGCTTCAAATTACAGAAACATGAACCGGTATTACATGAATTTCTCCGGTTCTTCGCGACACAGAAGGCATCGTATCTAACCGCAGAATTAGCACTGCAATGGGCTAGAAAGCCCCAACACACTGATCCAGCATGGTGGACTACGCGTTTGAGTATATTGCGTGGATTTGCTACCTACTGGAAAACCGTTGATGCGAGAACAGAGATACCTTCTCGCCATGTCTTGATTCGTCAATATAAAAGACCTACTCCATTTATCTACACTGATCAACAGATCATCCAAATCTTGGATTCAACCCGTCAATTGAGCTCACAAGATAATCTCACCTATTGGGCATTATTCGGACTGCTAAGGGTTACAGGCATGCGTGTGGGAGAAGCCTTGGCACTCAATAATGCTGATGTAGATCTGGATAAGGGCACTATTACTGTTCTAGATGCGAAACTAAACACATCGCGACTCCTTTCTTTACATTTTACGACACAAACCGCACTCAAGCAGTATGTGGCCAAACGTAATCGGCAATTCACTTGCAGGAGGGATACGCCGTTCTTTGTCACTCGGAAAGCTAGTCGACCCTTGTATACCACAGTTCGTCGAACCTACAGGACAGTATTGTTTGATTTAGGTATTCGCAAACCAGAACAGCACAAAGGGCCACGACTCCATGATCTTCGCCATACTTTTGCGGTTAGATCACTTGTATCTTTTTATAAAGAAGGTCAGGATATTGATGCCAAGATTCATGCCCTGTCTACCTACTTGGGACATAAGAGTATAAGTCGTACCTATTGGTATCTGACTGCGATCCCTGAACTCATGGGCCTAGCCTTATCTCGTTTGGAAGAAAAGATAGGAGGTGCAGTATGAGATCGTCAAAGTCGTTTGCGGCGTTATTGCAGGCTTTCTTCACTGACAGGCTTATGACACAACGTAATGCTAGTGAACACACTATAGCTTCCTACCGTGACACATTCCGCCTATTACTTCGATATCTCCAGCAACACTGCGGTAAGTCTCCCTCAAGGATCATTCTGCAAGATTTGAATGCGACTGTGATTGTCGACTTCTTGAATCACTTGGAAAAAGAAAGAGGCAACAAAGTGAGATCTCGTAACATCCGGCTTGCCGCAATTCGATCATTCTTTCACTATATAGCATTTGAAGAGCCATCTCAAGCCGAGCTTATTCAAAGAGTCTTGGCAATTCCAATCAAGAAATGGAAAAAGAAACTGGTGTCTTTCCTCACGCCTACGGAAACCGAGGCTCTGATCAAATCGATTGACCGTGATACTACGCTTGGGTGTCGCGATCTTGCACTTCTACTCGTGGCAACTCAAACTGGGCTCCGCGCATCAGAATTGACTAATCTGCAGTGCGGTAGTGTGGTTTTAGGACGAAGTGTTTATCTTCACTGTCACGGCAAGGGTCGCAAGGACCGGTGTGTCCCTCTAACAAAAGCAACCGCAAAAGTAGTGAAATTATGGTTACAACTGCAGCATGGAGATCTGAACAGTCCTCTCTTTACAAACGCCAGAGGCTCCAGGCTCAGCCGTGATGGTGTTGCATATATCCTGAAAAAGTATATCACGATTGCACAGCGTACATGCCCGTCATTACGATCCAAGCACGTTTCCCCTCACACCTTGCGTCACACCAATGCGGTAAATTTGCTTCAAGCAGGCGTGGAGCAGGCAACAATAGCACTTTGGTTGGGCCATGAATCCATCGAAAGTACCCAGATTTATCTGCATGCAGACATGGAATACAAAAAGAAGATTTTAGCAAAGTTAACACCAAGCAAAACTAAGGCGCTTACATATAGACCAGATGACAGCTTGCTAAGCTTCTTGAACAGCCTATGATTTGCATCTGCAACGAGCACACCGGATTATGCCGAGTGATGGATGTCCTAATCGAGAGATCCACCGTTTAAAGAGCATAAGCTTTGTTACGCTCGGCATAATCCGGAACTCAACATAATCATATCTTATGCTGAGCTCAGCATAAGATACAACACGATGAATAGCTGGAACAGATCGACCAGCTATGCCAACAACATCAAGCTGCATAATGTCGAAAAGCCCGGATCAGTGGATAATGATACCTGGTGGGAAATTCTCTGGATCACTGAATGGCAGGAAAAGCTTAATGATCTGCTTGAAGATTTCAACAGAAAACACAACTACCAATGGCAGGCCGGAATCAATGGCAGAAGTGGCGGTTATGTCGTTCTTTACAAAGGCGGGATCAAACCAAGCGGCTATGAAAGCTACTGCAGCCATTGCGGCCAGAAGAACTACAAGACAGTTCCTGAAGGCCAAATGGGTATCTGCGGCAGATGTGATGCCAAAGCTAGGGTAAATTTCAACCAGACACACATGCAGGTTTTTACCTGGCCAGGCAAAGATGTGGATATGTATGAGGATTTCGAAGACTGGACGCTGAGCCAGATCAGAGACAGAGTTGAACTGATACAGGATTTTGACAAGCTGTGCGATTCTATTATTTCAGAGTATGTCGAGACCTGTTTGAATTATCGTGTCTCGGAAGAAGAAATCTTCGTACCGAAAACAATAAAAGTCTTAGAACCAGTTTAAAATTGGAGGTGTTACTTATGGCAAAACGAGAATATATGACAGTGGCTTCACTGAAGAAGCTTTTAAATGATTTCAAAGATGAGATTGAAGAGGACTTCTTGGTCTGGTTATCATCAGATGAAGAAGGTAATGAGTTTTTGCCAATACACAATGATTCGAGATTGTGTTTGGCTATTGAACCTGAAGAAAAACGGATCATTCTGTTTCCTTCTCATCGAGAACCTCAAGTTACAGGAGAATGAAAATGCTTTATGTAAGATTATTTCATGGAAGAACCGATCCCAAACAGGAGATGGATGACTGGGGTACCGATGGTCCGGTTTTTGGACCCTATCAGTATGCCCACACCACTTACAATTGTCACCTGAAGCTCGGAAAATCTGATGGCAGTTGTGATGAATTTTATATAGTCGGACCGGATATGGTTTTCTATGATGGCGTATATTATGGTGACTGGTCTATATTTGGCGAGGAAGAACTGAAGGCAGATAATTTTAATCCTTCAATTTATGATCCAACCAAAGCCAAGCCGCCAAAACTCCAAAAGCAACAGGCCAGAATAATTGTCTATGTAAAAGGCGGAATCTGCCAGGATGTAAAAACTAATATTGCCGATGGTTTTTGGGATTATGCAATTGTCGATTATGACAATGAACCTAATCTACCTGATGAACATGTTCCATTTTCTGAAAATGAAATGGAACCGCTTTTTCTATAATTTTTCTTTCCGCAGCTGTTTTAAGCTGCGGTTTTTCCAACTCGTAGCGATAGCTCTGCAAAAGTTTTTAATATACTCTGGCTTCCATAGGGTGAAAAGAGGCCATAAAGCCTTCCCAAGAGCATCGGATCATGTATCCGGTGCTCACTCAAACATCGTTTTTAGGCAAATATTGCAGATCAAAATTAAGCGACTTTGCTTCCACATTCCGAGCAATAGCATGGATTTCCTAATAGCCGCTTGTCACAGACCGGACAACTTCTGCCAATTCCAAATCTGCTTCTGCCAGGGCTAACCAGCAGGATCAACAGTGCTACGATCACCGTGATGGCCGTGCCTGTCAGGAAATTCTCCCTGATCCAGTTAGCTTTCTCTGGAACTCCCTTTTCAGCCAACCAGTTTGCGATCAAAACCACGTTTCCAGCGATAAGAATCGCCCCTATTAGCCCAATAATGAGGAATTTTCTTGTGCCAAGGCTCATAATTTACCCTTTCATAATAGATCATCCTTTTTGTTCAAGTGTAGCGCAAGTTGGGGGGCGAGCGCAAGTCTCAAAATATTATATTTTTATTTTTTTTGAGTTGTTTGCATAAGTTTCTACAAAAAAAGAGGTTATGGTCTTAAATTTTAGCGAATTTCCTTGACAATATATCGAAGCATATTAGAATAAATCGCAAGTATTTGGAACTAATTCGCCTCATTCCTTCAAAAGGAGATTAGCAGATGGCCAAAGAACCTGATGCAATTATGACCATTGAAGAGGTAGCTGCATACCTCAAGATTCCCAAATCAACCGTCTATATACTTGCACAGGAGGGGAAAATTCCTTGTCAAAAAGTCGGCAGGCATTGGAGGTTTAAAAGAGAAGTTATTGAACGTTGGATGGAATCTAGAAATGAAGAGTAAGTTGTTGCCTGAAAATTTAGGTTTTTGCAACAGTCCTTTTACGGTTCATACGAGCCGGACAATGATGTTCAAAGAACTTGAAGAGCTACTGGATCATAGCCAGGTTGATACCTCCAAAGAGGAATATATCAAATTCATTACAGAATCTAATATCCTTGCAAAGCCTACGGTAAGTAGCCGGAATAAAACTGCCAAATATATTATGGGTTTGTATTCACTTTGTGGAAATGTAACGGTCTTTAGGGTATTAAGATTATTCTGGCAAAGCGAAAAGGATGGCCATGCTTTGCTATCATTTCTATGCGCCTATTCCAGAGATTCCCTTTTACGGGAGGTAGCCAAGGTTATTCTTTCTATTTCTATTGGATCCGAACTTAGCTTGGATAGTATCAAGGATGAACTTCAGAACAAACATCTCGGAAGGTTTGGCCCGAAAACACTGCACTCTACAGCTCAAAATATAGCCTCTTCATTTCAGCAATCGGGACACCTATCGGGGCGAAGAATTAAAACCAGAACAAATCCATCCGTTACACCAGCAAATGTGGCCTATGCTTTGCTGTTGGGATATCTATGTGGAGTAAGAGGTCAAGGCCTCTTTAAGACCGAATGGACAAAACTTTTAGATATCCCTCAAGATAGGATCGCTAATTTTGCGAGCCAAGCTCATCGTTTGGGCTGGATGGAGTTCAGGAATATTGGAAATGTGGTGGACATAAGTTTTAATAATTTGCTGACAAAAAAAGAGAGGGAGGCAATTGATGGGTCGAATTGAACAACTCCTCTGTAACTATAAGCAAACCGTTTCATTACCGTGGGCTTCAACGGTGGCAGGAGCAGAGAAAATATGGTTTTGTGTTTATAACAAAATGGATGAACGCAGGGTAAGGCCTCGAATTGGTGAGTTTGAAATTATAACAAAACAGGAAGGACATGGATGGCATCTTGTCGATGTTACTGAAACGTTCGCCGAATGGCTTTCGTTACAGGATTATAAGGAAGCATATTTTCAAAACCCTGAAGATATAACACCAGCCCTGGATGAATTTGAAGAAACCATAAGCAGTCTAATATTCTCTGCATTAGAAAAATCTACAGAAAATGACGTTGTCGCAATATGTGGAATTGCCAGTCTTTTTGGTTTCATGAAAGTATCTGATCTTATTAAAGCGGTAAAGGATCAAATTCAAGGTCGACTGGTCGTATTTTTCCCAGGCGAGTACGATGATAATAATAGTTATAGAATGTTAGATGCAAGAGATGGCTGGAATTATCTTGCAACCCCAATAACAAGTCATGAAAGGACACTTTGATGATTAAGAATTATGAATTATTCACAGATAATCCAATCCATAAATCCTTACTTAATGATGGCGTGGCGGAGGTTGCAGACGATTTTTCCGATGAAAAGTTAAAATTACTACGCTATGAATTGCAGACTTTTGTGTGCGAAGGACAGTATGAAAAAGGTATGATCCGTATATTGGAATCATATCTTAGAAATCTTGACAAGGTTAAGCAGCCAGCTGTATGGGTCAGCGGTTTTTTCGGAAGTGGTAAATCTCACTTTGTTAAAATGCTTCGATATCTATGGAGTGACTATCAATTCAAATCTGATAAGGCCACGGCTAGAGGACTTGCTAAACTGCCAGAGGAAGTTAAAGCTCTTTTTGTGGAATTATCGAATGCTGCCAAAAGAACCGGAGGGCTTTTTGCGGCATCAGGAACACTTGGAGCGGGCGCAGGTGACAGCGTCAGGCTTGCTTTGTTAGGGATCATCTATAAGTCATTAGGTCTGCCGGATAATTATGCGATTTCTCGTTTGATGTTACGTCTAAAAAGTCAAGGTATTTATGATGATGTAAAAAAATATGTTGAAAGCAATAACAAAAATTTCATTAGTGAATTGAGGCATATGTATGTGTCGAATGTACTATCCGAAGCAATCTTAAAAGCAGATCCAAGTTTTGCTTCCGATGTCAAAGATGCCAAAATCCTGATAAAGAATCAATATCCCCAAAAGAATGACATTTCGAATGACGAAATGATTGATGCAATTCATGAAGCAATTGCCGGAGATTCAAAACAATTTCCTTGTTCATTGATCGTACTTGATGAAATACAACAGTACATCGGCGAAGACGCTAGTCGGACAAATACTGTCCAAGAGATTGTTGAAGCTTGCAGCAGCCATTATGAAGGTAAGTTGTTATTCGTTGCTACAGGCCAAAGTGCACTATCTGGAACTCCTCAACTGCAGAAACTAAGAGACCGCTTCACAGTTAAGGTGGAACTATCCGACAGTGATGTGGAAACGGTTATCCGTACGATTGTTTTGGCTAAAAAACAGGATAAGGTACAGATTCTACGAGAAATGTTTGAAAAACACAGCGGTGAGATATCTCGTCATTTGGCGGACACTCGCATTGGACCACGGAATGAAGACAAGGATGATTTTGTGCCGGACTACCCGCTTTTACCGGTGCGGCTTCGTTTTTGGGAACGGGCTCTTCGTGCAGCAGATATGGAAGGATCATCTGCTCAGCTAAGAAGCCAGCTTCGGGTCATTCTTGAGGCAACAAAACAGACAGCTGAAAAGCCCATTGGCAACGTTGTGCCGAGCGACTTCATATTTGACCAAAAGGCTTCGGATATGATCAACTCTGCTTTTCTGCATAATGAAGTCTATCATTTAATCAAAGAGCAGGATGATGGTACAGATGAAGGGAAACTGCGATCCCGTCTCTGCAAACTTATTTTCTTAATTAACAAACTTCCTCGCGAAAGAGGAGCAGATGAGGGGATTCGTGCGACTGCGGAAACACTTGCAGATTTGCTTATTGAAGATCTCAATGAAGGCAGCACCGAACTTCGTAAGAATGTTCCCGGACTGTTGGCAAATATGATTAAGTCAAATCATATCATGCAAGTCGATTCTGAATACAGAATTCAGACCAAAGAAAGTGCTGCTTGGAATGATGAATACCAGAGGCAATACAGCAAAATTATAAATGATCCTGCGGCTATTGCAACCGTGCGTACCGATGCTTTGCATGAAGAATGCATTGGTAGCTTGAAAGGCGTTAAGATCATCCATGGAGCCAGTAAGCAAGCCAGAAAGATTGAACTTCATTTCGGCCCTCAACCACCTGAAAGCACCGGCAAGGAAGACATTCCTGTCTGGATCAGGGATGGCTGGTCTGATGATGAGAAATCAGTTCTTTCAGATGCCAGAGCCGCCGGTACCAGTGATCCAACCATCTTTGTCTTCCTGCCGAGAAAAAGTGCGGAAGATATCAAAAAAACTCTTGCCAGCTTGAAAGCATCCCAGGCCACTCTGGATTCTAGAAGTGTACAAAATACAACAGAAGGCCGAGAAGCACAGCAGGCTATGAATACGCGGCATAAGCAGGCTGAGGTAAATCTTGGCAGTATTATCAGTGATATAATGACACATGCGAAGGTATTTCTGGCTGGAGGTACTGAAATACAAGCTCTTATCTTGGCCGAGAAGATTAAGGAAGCCGCTGAGAAGTCTCTGCTTCGGTTGTATCCCAAGTTTGAACTCGCAGATGATGCAAACTGGGCCAAAGTCGTTGAGCGTGCTCGAAAAGGTGCAGCCGATGCTCTTGAGGTAGTAGACTATCAGGGCGACGCGGAGAATAACCCCGTCTGTGCAGAGATATTAAAATCGATTGGGACTGATAAAAAGGGAACGGAAATCAGAAAACAATTTTCCGCTAATCCATACGGCTGGCCTCGTGATGCGGTCGATGGTGCTTTGTTGGTTTTACTTTTAAACGGCCATATTACAGCGACCTTGAATGGTAGAAGCCTTAAGGCTCAGGAAGTTGATCAGAAGAACATTACGATTACTGAGTTTCGCTGCGAAACTGTCACCATACCTGCCTCCCAAAGAATAGCTGTTCGAAAACTCCTCCAGGAGGTGGACATCAAAGTCAAAGCGGGTGAGGAAGTTTCCGCTATTTCCACACTGCTGGAAAAAATCAAATCATTGGTCGATTCGGCAAGCGGCGAGGCACCAATGCCAGTCAAACCCAATATCGCCTACATTAAGGCCTTGGAAGACACCACGGGCAATGCAAAACTTCTTGCAGTTTATGAGCAACAAGACCGACTCCAGGAAGATATTGAAAAATGGACTAAAGATAGCAAAGCTATCCAAAAACGTCTGCCCCGTTGGAAGATTTTAAAAGAATTATTAAAACATGCAGATGGTTTGGAAATTACAGATGAAATAGAATCTGAGATCAAAGCAATCCAGGAAAACCGGTCGCTGCTGGCAGATCCTGATCCGGTACCAGGCCTTTGTGAGAAGTTGACCAATGCCCTTCGAAAAGAGCTGGTTGAGGCCTATGGCAAGTGCAAAAACACCTTTGATGAGCAGATGGCTCTTCTTACGAGTTCAGAAATATGGAAACAGCTAAAGGCCGATCAGCAAAAGAGCATTCTGGCAGCTCATGGCCTAAAGAGTCTGACTGATATTGATGTCGGCACTGAAGAAAAACTTCTTCAATCACTATCGACGCGTTCCATCAGTGACTGGAAGACCTTAAATGATGCGTTGCAAAGCCGTTTCCAGGCGGCATTAACTGAAGCCGCTAAATTTCTTGAACCCAAGGCCCATCGTATTACCTTGCCAAAGGCGACCATTAAGACGGAAGACCAAGCGGATGCCTGGCTGGCCCAAGCAAAGAAACAAATCATCGAGAACCTTAAAGATGGACCTGTGATCCTTTGAGGGAGAAATTTTATCTATGGCAGCATTACATCCAAATTTAAGAAAGAAACTTGAAAAAGCGGTCATCAAAGCACGGGACATCGCTGAAAAAGCGGCGAAGTCTGCTCTACAGTCACTCGCAGTGGATAGTCCTCAACCGTTTGACCATATGCTGCCCGATCCACGCCAGCTTCGAGTTAAGCTGCGTGCCCGCGGCAGAGCAATTGGTGACATCTTAGACGCTAAGGGACAACAAGGCCTTTGGCATCTCATTCAGGAAACGGCCTATGAGCACTGGCACCGGATGCTGTTTGCCCGCTTCTTGGCCGAAAACAATCTCCTCATGCATCCCGATGGAGTGGCTGTCACACTCGATGAATGTGAGGAATTAGCCGCCGAAGAAGGATTGGATAAATGGGAACTGGCAAGCAGATACGCTGCTGCTATGCTGCCTGCGATATTTAGGCCGGATGATCCGGTTCTGCAGATCGAATTTGCTCCGGAAGATAAACTGGAGCTTGAAAAGCTCCTGACGGACTTGGAACCGGATGTTTTCGGAGCCGATGACAGTTTGGGCTGGGTCTATCAGTTCTGGCAGGCTAAACGAAAAGATGAGGTCAATGCCTCCGAGGCCAAGATCGGAGCCGATGAGCTTTCTGCGGTGACTCAGTTGTTTACTGAAGACTATATGGTCAAGTTTCTCTTGCATAATAGCCTGGGGGCATGGTGGGCTGGCAAGTTCTTAGTTGCCAATCCCAAGATCGCTCAAGACAAAGAGCTTACGGAAGATGACCTGAGAAAAGCTATTGCGTTTGATGATTATGAGTTTGAGTATTTAAGATTTATTTTTGATGAAGATGAAAAGATTTGGAAGCCCGCGGCAGGATGTTTTGAGGGCTGGCCCAAAGAAGCTAAAGATATTACAGTTCTTGATCCGTGCTGTGGATCGGGGCATTTCTTAGTTGCGGTCTTTGAATTGATGGTTCGAATTCGTATGGCCGAAGAAAGCACCCTTGCTAAAGCGGCTGTCGATGGCGTATTAAAAGATAACATCTTCGGCCTGGAGATCGATGCCCGCTGCACACAGATTGCGGCTTTTGCCCTTGCCTTTACGGCCTGGAAGTTCCCGGGCGCTGAAGGTTTCCGCCAACTGCCTCAACTGCATATTGCCTGCAGCGGCATTCCGGTGACGGCTAAAAAAGAAGAGTGGCTCAAACTTGCCAATGGTGATGACAAGCTGAAAAATGGCATGGAGAGATTATGGCATTTATTTAACAATGCTGATATTTTAGGGAGCCTTATCAACCCTGCTGCAGGACATGACCAACAGCTTATTGAAGCTTCTTTTAGTCAACTTCAACCTTTGCTTGAGAACGCACTAGAATCTGAGGGAACAAAGACAAATTATGAACTTAAAGAAACGGCTGTGGCGGCGCAAGGAATTACTAAGGCGGCAGGAGTTCTCTCTGCCAGTTACACTCTTGTAATAACGAATGTGCCATATCTAGTCCTTAAACAAGCGTAGTTTGATAGGAAAAAATAGTTCTAAAACCCTAAA